>NZ_JBMMUE010000035.1:0-1214 GCF_049257215.1 Pseudoalteromonas thalassia | reverse complement strand
CATGATCTTCCCTTGAAATTCTAGACACCTAGCTTGCTGATTTATACCTAGTTTCAAACTCTTCAGGGGACTGATGGCCAAGGTGGCTGTGCAGTCGAACTCGATTGTAAAATACTTCAATATAATCAAACAAGTCTGCTCTTGCTTCATCCCTAGTCGCGTATATTTTTCGTTTCACTCGCTCTGTTTTAAGTGAATGGAAGAAGCTTTCTGCAACTGCATTATCCAAGCAGTGCCCACGTCGACTCATGCTACTCGTTAAATTATTAGCCTGTAAAAACGCTTGGTAGTCCTCACTGGTATATTGGCTTCCTTGGTCACTATGCACAATCACATTTGATTTGGGTTGCCTGCGCCATACAGCCATCAGTATCGCTTTGATAACGAGTTCTCGCTTCATAGTTGGTTGCATTGACCAGCCAACTATCTTTCGAGAGAACAAATCAACAACGACAGCAAGGTAAAGCCAACCTTCGTATGTTTTGATGTAGGTAATATCTGTTACCCACGTATGGTCCGGCTGCGCTACAACGAATTGTTGCTGCACATGATTATCTGAAATGACCGATGGCGTTGAGGATTTAAAGTAACGTCGTTTATAACCTAAGTTCGCTTTGAGCTTAGCCAGCTTCATCAAACGAGCTACCCGGTTTTCGCCAACATGAGTACCATTACGCTTCAGTTGAGCTGTAATGCGAGGGCTACCATAAACACCGCCAGACTCGATAAAGGCTTCTGTGATCTCTTTGGTGAGTTGCTTGTTTTCAACTGCCCGAGGAGACTCAGGTTCATTTAACCAAGCATAAAACCCACTGCGATGAACGTTTAACACAGAACACATGCGAGTGACTTTCCATTTGTCGAGCCGAGATTTTATGAACGCGTACCTTTCCTTGACTCGCTTGCAAAGAACGCGGCGGCCTCCTTTAATATGTCACGCTCTTCTGTAACGCGCTTGAGCTCGGCCTTTAACCGTTTTAACTCTTCGCTTTCTTTGTTCTGCTTGGGCGTTTTTTTGGCCTTGTTGACCCAGTTATAAAGGGATTTATCAGTGATCCCCAATCGGTTGGCCACATCTTTGATCGCGTAGCCATGCTCGATAACCTGGCGAACTGCTTCGTCTTTAAATTCTTGCGGATATTTATTTCTCATAACACCTTCTATCTTACTTCATTTTCAAAATAAAAGATGTCTAGTTATTTGAGGGAAGATCA
>NZ_JBMMUE010000034.1:0-1238 GCF_049257215.1 Pseudoalteromonas thalassia | reverse complement strand
TGTTGTGCTTCAATGAAACCGGACACTAATTTAGGTGGTATTATTACCACTCAAACAGAGGTGTTCTATGACAAAACAACGTCGCTCTTTTTCTCAAGAGTTTAAACTTAGTTCAGCAAAATTAGTTCTTGATGATGGATACTCATTTCCAGAAGCTGCTCGTTCACTAGAAGTCGGTGAAACAGCCCTTCGACGTTGGGTTAAGCAATTACAAGAAGAGCGTGGTGGCACAACACCAAATTCTAAAGCGCTTACTCCTGAGCAGCTTAGAATTCAGGAGCTTGAAGCTAAAGTTAATCGGCTTGAAAGAGAGAAAACAATTTTAAAAAAGGCTACCGCTCTCTTAATGTCAGACGAGATAAACAATATTCGTTGATAGACCAATTAAGTGAGCATGAGTCAGTGGAAATGGTCTGTAGCGTATTGAATGTTCCGCGTTCGAGTTATTACGATTTTAAGCAGCGTGTGACATCAATTAAACTTGAAGAGGTGCAGCTTAGATCAACAATTAACGAGTTATTTTCACTCAGTCGTGGAGCTGCTGGTAGCCGCATGTTGACGGTGATGCTAAAAGACGCTGATTTAACTGCAGGCGTTTTTAAGGTACGCCGTATCATGCGTGATATGGGGTTGGTCTGTAAACAACCAGGGCCTCATTCATATAAATTAGCGACGGCGGAGCGACCAGATATTCCAAACAAACTTAATCGTGAGTTTAAAGTAAATAGCGCAAATCAAGTTTGGTGTGGGGATATCACCTATATTTGGACGGGTAAAAAATGGTCTTATCTGGCTGTTATTATCGATTTATTTGCTCGCCGTGTGGTTGGTTGGGCAATGTCTGATAAGCCTGACACTGACTTAGTTATTAAAGCATTAGATAGAGCATACGAACAGCGAGGCAAACCATCTGGATTGATGTTTCATTCAGATCAAGGCAGTCAGTACAACGCAAGAAAGTTTCAACAAAGACTGTGGCGTTACCGAATAGAGCAAAGTATGAGTCGCCGAGGGAATTGTTGGGACAATGCGCCAATGGAACGTCTATTTAGAAGTTTAAAAACAGAATGGGTTCCCTCATTAGGTTATAGTAATTATCATGAAGCTGAAAAAGATATTAGTAATTATTTGATGAATTATTATAACTGGCGCAGGCCACATAGCCATAATCAAATGGTTGCCCCTGCTATAGCAGAAGAAAAACTTAATTCACTGTCCGGAATTAGTTGACCACAACA
>NZ_JBMMUE010000033.1:0-1333 GCF_049257215.1 Pseudoalteromonas thalassia | reverse complement strand
AACTCGCTTTGTCTGAAAGCTCTTCGGCGGTAAGTAACAGATTTAATGTTACAGATAGGCAGGTCCGATATTGGACCGCTATTTATCGAATTCATGGCGCTGAAAGCTTCAGGTCTGTTCACAAACCTTATTCTCAAGCATTTAAGGCTGAAGTGTTAAAAACGATGACAGCAAACAGTTGGTCACTCGGTTATACCAGTGCTTTCTTCGATTTATCGTCTCCAGGTATTCTTTTCCAATGGCAAAAGCTTTATGCTCGTGATGGTATATCCCGTCTCAAACCACAGAAAAAAGGTAAGCCAGTCATGACAAATAATTCTTCTTCATCAAAACCAGTAGAGCAAATGACTGAGGAGGAGTTACGAGAAGAATTAGCCTACTTACGAGCAGAGAATGATGTGCTAAAAAAGTTAGAAGCCTTGGCTCAAGCCAGAAAGAAAAAAGCAAAGACAAGACGGTAGTCGTCGAAGAGTTCAAGGCAAAACATAGCTTACAACACTTATTAAAGGCCACTGGGCTATCAAAGAGTGTTTACTATTATCATCGCACTACCTGTAAGCAACCCTGTGCAAGCAATGATTTACTGGTAAAAATACGTGATATTTATCACGCGCATAAAGGACGATATGGCTATCGCAGAATTACGAGTGCCCTAAGAGCAATGGGGGTACTTGTTAATCATAAGCGCGTGCAACGGCTGATGAATGAGTTAGGCCTCAAGTCAAAAGTAAGGCCTAAGCGCTATAAATCCTATAAAGGTGAAGTGGGTAAAATCGCAGAAAATATGCTTAACCGCGAGTTTACTGCGCAGAAGCCAAATCAAAAATGGGTGACGGATGTGACGGAGTTTAAAGTGGATAATGAGAAGGTATATTTATCGCCTATGATTGACCTATTCAACCAAGAGGTCATCAGTTACGAAGTCAGAAAATCCGCTGCACTCCCTTTGGTAACTGACATGCTTAAAACAGCAACAGCTAGGTTAAAGCCAAATGAAAAGCCAGTAGTACACTCAGATCAAGGGTGGCAATATCAAAACAAACAATATCAAAATCACCTCAAGGAAAAAGGGTTGAAACAAAGTATGTCTAGAAAAGGAAATTGTTTAGATAATGCGGTTGCTGAGAACTTCTTCGGCATATTGAAAAGTGAGATGTACCACAACGAAACGTTTAAAGACGTGAATGATCTTATTGAAAGCATCAAAGAATATATCCACTATTACAACAATGAGCGTATTAAGCTGAAACTAAAAGGCCTGAGTCCGATACAGTATCGAAATCAGGCCTTGGCAACCGCTTAGCAAAGAGTCCAACTTTATGGGGTCACTTCA
>NZ_JBMMUE010000032.1:0-1341 GCF_049257215.1 Pseudoalteromonas thalassia | reverse complement strand
TTTGAACCACAGAGATGTATGGACTCCCCTCCCACAGGGGGGTAACGTAATAAGCGACAAAACTTTTACAAAAGGAGTCCATACATGGTGAATCTTAACGTTATTGCGATTGATTTAGCAAAAAATAATTATCAAGTTTGTAAAATAGGTAAAGAGCGACAAGTTATATACAACAAAGAAGTATCTAGACAAAAACTACTTCAGTTATTGGTATCAGAAAAACAATCATTAGTAGCAATGGAATCATGTGGTGGTACGCATTATTGGGCAAGAAAAGCGAAAGAGGCTGGCCATATAGTTAAACCTATGTCTGCACGCGTCGTAAAAGCATTTAGACAAGGCCAAAAAACAGATGCGAATGATGCTTTGGCTATTGGTATTGCAGCTCAGCAACCAACGGTTAAGCCGAGTAGATTATTAAGTGTAAATGAGCAGTGCTTACAATCCATATCAGCAATGAGAGAGCATTTTGTAAAACAAAAAGTGGCCTTGGGGAACCTACAGCGAGGCTGTTTGTTGGAACTTGGCATCCCTATAGCCAAGTCTGATAGTAAGTTAATAGATGCAGTGGAAAGTTTGCTCGAGGATACAAGTTTTAATGTACCTATGGCATTTAGAGCATCTCTAAAAATAGTAAATGAACAATTCAAAAGAGTTGTTAAAGAAATTATAGCGCTAGAAAAGCTAATTGAAGAAGAAATCAAAAATGATGAAGTATGCGAGCGGCTGTCAAAATTGGAAGGCGTTGGACCAGTAGGTTCAATGATGTTGAAAGTTTACTTTAGTTGTATAGAGCACTTTAAAAATGGACGAGAAGCGTCTGCCTGTGCAGGATTAACGCCTGTGCAGCATAGCTCTGGTGGCAAAGAAAAAATTGGCTCAATTTCAAAAAAATCAGCAAACAAGAAGTTACGTAGCACGTTATATCAAGGTGCACTAGCTGTTGTTTCAAATGTTATAAAGAGAGCGAGTCGCACAGAAAAGGATGAATGGCTTAAAAAGTTGATTGCAAGACGCGGTAAGAAAGTGGCAGCAATAGCATTGGCGAATAAAACAATCAGAACTGCATTTGCCATGCTAAAGAAAAACGAATGTTATCAGCCAAAGTTGTTAACAGCTTAAATTATTGTCAATAAAGAGCGTTTAAAACCAGGGTAAGACTGACCTTTAAGAGACTGTTCCGTGTTCAGGTAGAAAATACCGTCACAGAGAAAAGTCATAAAGGGGCGAATACATTAAAGTGACCGGGGGTAGCTCCCCAAATAGAGTCCGTATATAAGCCAGCATCTAATCTTTATTTAATAAATACTCCGTTGACAAAAAATGGGGAGTCCATATAAG
>NZ_JBMMUE010000031.1:0-1946 GCF_049257215.1 Pseudoalteromonas thalassia | reverse complement strand
TGCTTGGCTTGATGTCTTAGTTACGGCGATTGTTTTGTTAGGTTTTGTCATAGTAGATGGCCAAAGACATAAAGTGAAGTATCGATATTTTGCCGTGCTGGGAACTTTATTAATTGGAGTGTCGTTTGGGCTCCCAATGTATCTTTACTTCAAAGAAAAACAATCTCTTCAACCACAGCCCTAACTTCGAGTCAGTCGGATCTGAGTCGGAACATTTATTCCTATTTCCTAATATATTCGTTACACAGTGCAGAGCATAGTACTGAGTTTTAACAAACATTTTTTGCTATTAGTTGAAAGCTTGTACTCAATTCATCCCAATTTAGTGCATCCTCCATAGTACAACCCGCAGCCTCACTTTTGTACAAAGACTTGCTTAGCCAATCACCTTCTCTAAAAAGTGGTTCAGACAAATCTTTTTATTGACATCTTTCTTTACTTATCAGCCTCTATCTAAACTTGCTTGGTGCTTTAAATGATCAATAAACACCGAGACCTTTTTTGCCAAGTATTTTCTGGAAGAGTAAAAGGCATACAAAACCAAATCTTCAGGCTCATATTCCATTTTCACTACTTCCAGAGAGCCAGAATCTATCTCATTACGACAAGATTCGGTTGGCAGTATAGCAAAGCCCAGAGCTGCCAATGTGCCAGATTTAGCAAGATGCCCGCTATTTACCTTAAATGAAGACTGAACTTTTTGAGTAATAAGCTCACCTTTAGTATTTTTGAAAACCCAAGGTACTCCATTTAACGCAGTAAAAGTATTGATACACGGGACGTGCTTCAAGTCGGTAATCTGAAAAGGTCTAGGATAGGTCTTTAAGAGTTTTGGCGATGCCACAACAGTACTTGGCCAACGTTTTAACTCCTTAGCTACCCAATTATTATCTTCGAGCTTTCCTCGGTGAAAACTTAATATGATGTCAAACCCATCAAGTAAATCCTCTTTCGGGCTGATACTTGTATCGCAACATAGTGAAATTGAGGGATGCTTGGTACAAAAAGACACAACTGCTTGAGCTAAAGCAGGCGAGTCTGGCATTAAAACTCTAAGCTGCCCTATGACTTCATGAGAGTGCAGTTTCACTTCCTCAAGAGCATCATTAAGTTTGTCAAACAAAGGCTGTGTGCGTAAGTAGAGATGTTCTCCTGCATCTGTTGGAGCGATTCGGCGTGTGGTTCGGTTGAATAGTCGTATATCTAGTCTTTCTTCCAGCAAAGCAACATGACGACTGACATTTGATGTTGGCAAACTTAAAAATTCAGCAGCCCGTTTAAAACTGTTGTTCTCATAGACAGAGTGAAAACTTTTTAGCCACTGCTGGTCAATTTTATCAAGCACCATATTTTAATCCCATTTTATTGGATTATAAAAACAATAAAGCACACTTTATTACCAAAAATAGGTCTATACAATACTTATCACTAAGGTTATATGAAAAGGTTTCCGATGAGTTGGTTAGAAAAACTATTAGATAAGAAGAATATAATCAGTACACGTAAAGCTTCGATCCCAGAGGGAATTTGGACTAAATGCCCATCCTGTGATCAGATCTTATATCGCATTGCCCTCGAAGAAAATTTAGAGGTATGCCCAAAATGCGGTCATCATATGAGAATGTCGGCATGCCGCCGCTTAGACAGCTTTTTAGATAAAGGAGAGCGAATTGAGATTGCGAGTGAGCTTGAACCGAAGGACTTTCTGAATTTTAAAGATCTTAAACGCTACAAAGAACGCCTAGCTCTAGCCCAGAAAAGTACTGGAGAAAAAGATGCCTTAGTAGCAATGAAAGGAAAACTTATGGGCTTACCTGTTGTTACCTGCGCATTCGAGTTTTCTTTTATGGCAGGCTCGATGGGCTCAGTTGTAGGTGCACGTTTTGTTCAGGCAGTTGAAGCTGCTGTAGATGCAAATTGTGGATTAGTTTGCTTTTCAGCGAGTG
>NZ_JBMMUE010000030.1:0-3212 GCF_049257215.1 Pseudoalteromonas thalassia | reverse complement strand
TAGTAATTATTTGATGAATTATTATAACTGGCGCAGGCCACATAGCCATAATCAAATGGTTGCCCCTGCTATAGCAGAAGAAAAACTTAATTCACTGTCCGGAATTAGTTGACCACAACAATGACGCGCTAAAGCATGACCTACAAGAAAGCGCGAAATAAATTTCACTCCTACATCAAAGACATCTAATCGCACAAAGAGGATAAAAGGCGCAGCGCTTGAGAGAAAACAAAAAACATAATTATCACTTCCTCATTCTCTTCTCATTCACTTCTCTTTGTGTAAAAAATATTTGAACCACAGAGAACACCGAGGCGCTTCGCGCTACACAGAAAAACCACTATCAACAAAGAGATTATGGTCTCGCTTTCTCTTCCTCTGTGCTCTCTATGTACTCTGTGGTTAGAAAAAGATCTTTAGCTCACAAAGAGGATAAAAACCACTGCGCTTTGAAGTAAAAATTTAGTAAGTTCTGGTTTACCTCTTTCTCTTCTCATTATTTTCTCATTGTGCAAATCGTATAAAAACATATTGAACCACAGATCTCATTGTGCAAAAATTTTCTGCACTAAAGTACCTCCTACACGCATCCCACACCAACAACACCATTCCGCTTAAAGCTTCTTGAATTTCTCAATCGTTTAAAATAATTCTTTGCGATTGCTAGCTCGCAATAATATTTTTCCTTTGGGGTTTCTGGTACTCTTTTCCTTTATTTTTTAACTTATTCACACAATGACACAACACTCTCTTACTTTAATCGTATTAGCCGGTGGGCTTGGTAGTCGTTTTGGCGGAAACAAACAAATAGCAGAGATCCCAGGGTTGGGCTGCACCATAATGGAATTAAGCATTCGTGATGCGATAAAAGCAGGTGTAAGCCAAGCTGTTATTATCATAAATAAAAAAATCCGCGCCGAACTTGAAGCAACCATACTGCCTCGCTTACCTAAATCACTTGAGGTTGTGCTTGTTGAACAAGAAATTAGTATGGTACCTGAGCAGTACAGCCATTTAGCGAAAGATCGTATCAAGCCTTGGGGAACTGGGCATGCTCTGTTATGTGCAAAGCCCTATGTAAAGAACCCCGCTATTGTCATCACCGCTGATGATTATTATGGGGCATCCTCTTTTGAAATAATGGCTAAACACTTTAAAAATAATAACGATTGGGCCATGGTTGGTTTTCCAATCAAAAACACACTTTCTGAACAAGGTGGTGTAAATCGTGGTGTTTGTGAAGTGAATGAACAGCAACAACTTACTAATGTGATTGAGTATTTAAATATAAAACTTGAAGATAAGACCTTGTATGGTGACAACCCTCAGGGTAAGCGCGAAGTAATTTCGAACGAAGCTCTAGGCTCTATGAGTTTTTGGGGAGTAACGCCAAGCATATTCAACGAGTTAGAAATAGGCTTTGCGCAATTCCTAGAACATAATGACAACGGTGTCACAAAAGAGTATTATTTACCGGATCAAATCCATACTGCTGTTAAAAACAATCAACAATCTGTCATGGTCTATCAAGCGCAATCAGCCTGGTATGGCGTCACTTACAGAGAAGAGCTAGAAAAGGTTTCGAAAAAGCTTTATGAATTACATCATGGACGAACAACCAGCAACCACAGCTGTTCAAACGCATTTTAAAAGTGAACTTTCTATGAAGTCTAACCCTGTTGCAGAACACCTATCAGAGTGTTTTGGCCTAAATAAAGTGGATATTAGCCTAAAACCGATTGGCAATGGCCATATAAATACCACCATGCTATTAAAAGCAGATGATCAAGCACTTGTGGTTCAAAAGTTAAATACAACCGTTTTTCCGAATCCTGAACAACTTGTTGAAAATGCTCGCCTAATTGAACAGCATTTAACTGAAAAGCACGACAATGGTGAATATAACCTCGACATTATTCGTCATGTGCCCACCATTCAAAATGACTTTTTAGTTGAGTGTGATCAAGGTGTTTGGCGCGCACTCGAATTTATTGGCGGCAGCTACAGTGAAGATGTGGTAGCAACCATATCGCAAGCACAAACTGCAGCCAATGCATTTGGACAATTTGCTTTAGCCTTACAAGATTTTCAGGCTGATCAGTTGCATCATGTGATCCCTGATTTTCATAATTTAGCAATGCGTTTTGACGCGTTCAAAAACGTGTTAGCAAAAGATCCAGCAAGCAGAGTAGCGCTATGCCAAGACGATATTGACTTTTGTTTAGCACAACAAGGTTTAGTAACTGAACTTAAAGAACTTGAGGGTAAGATCCCACTTAGACCTTGCCATAATGATACTAAAATCAATAATATGCTGTTTTGCACACAATCTGACGATGCTAAAGCAGTGATTGACCTAGACACCTGTATGCCGGGTTATTGGTTATTTGATTTTGGCGATATGGTGCGTACCTTCTGCTCACCAGAGCAAGAAGATTCTACTAATTTGAGCAATGTACGTGTTCGTGAAGAGATATTTGCAGCGATTGTAAAAGGTTATGTTGAGCCTTTAAAAGATGTGATCACCGATACTGAAAAAGAAAGCTTTTGGTTAGGCACAAAGGTAATGACCTTTATGATCGGCCTACGCTTTTTAACAGACTTTATTGATGGCGATAATTACTTTGCTACCAAGCATGCAAACCATAACCTAGAGCGTGCCCGTAATCAGTTTGCTCTTTACCGTGATATTCTTGAAAAAGAACATACTTTAAAAGCGATTTTAGAGATAAATAAAGGTTAGAGTTGCTAGTTGCTAGTTGCTAGTTGCTAGTTGCTAGTTGCTAGTTGCTAGTTATCGTAGGCGCGATTTTACATCGCGCAATATAAACCGTAGGCGTCACGCTTGCTTGGCAAGTCTGGTATTCAACACCCTTCAAGAAAATGAATACATTGCTAACAAAACACACTTATTTAAGCTGAAAGCTTACGACTATAGATGTTCTTCCTCTGTGTCCTCTGTGGTTAGAAAAAAGATCTTTAACTCACAAAGAGGATAAGAGGCGCTGCGCTATAGAGGAAAACAAATTAAGTAAGTTATTGGTTTACCTCATTCTCTTCTCATTCACTTCTCTTTGTGTAAAACAATATTTGAACCACAGAGATGTATGGACTCCCCTCCCACAGGGGGGTAACGTAATAAGCGACAAAACTTTTACAAAAGGAGTCCATACATGGTGAATCTTAACGTTATTGCGATTGATTTAGCAAAA
>NZ_JBMMUE010000029.1:0-2278 GCF_049257215.1 Pseudoalteromonas thalassia | reverse complement strand
GGTATCTACTTTAGTATTCTCATCATTATTTGATGAATTAACTTCTGGCGAAGTTAACAGCTGTCACTAACAAAGACCCGTTTGGGTTGTATGGTTAAGTGACTAAGCGTACACGGTGGATGCCTTGGCAGTTGGAGGCGATGAAGGACGTATTAACTTGCGATAAGCCTAGTCAAGCTAGTAAAAAGCGCTTGAGACTAGGATTTCCGAATGGGGAAACCCACCTGCTTGCAGGTATCTTACACTGAATACATAGGTGTAAGAGGCGAACGCGGAGAACTGAAACATCTAAGTACCCGTAGGAACAGAAATCAACCGAGATTCCGGAAGTAGCGGCGAGCGAAACCGGACCAGCCCTTAAGCTTATTATGTGTTAGTGGAACATTCTGGAAAGTATGACGATACAGGGTGATAGTCCCGTACACGAAAATGCATCTTAAGTGAAATCGAGTAGGTCGGAGCACGTGAAACTTTGACTGAATATAGGTGGACCATCATCTAAGGCTAAATACTCCCAACTGACCGATAGTGAACCAGTACCGTGAGGGAAAGGCGAAAAGAACCCCTGTGAGGGGAGTGAAATAGAACCTGAAACCGTGTACGTACAAGCAGTAGGAGCCCACTTGTTGGGTGACTGCGTACCTTTTGTATAATGGGTCAGCGACTTATATTTTGTAGCGAGGTTAACCGATTAGGGTAGCCGTAGGGAAACCGAGTCTTAACTGGGCGTATAGTTGCAAGGTATAGACCCGAAACCCGGTGATCTAGCCATGGGCAGGTTGAAGGTTGAGTAACATCAACTGGAGGACCGAACCCACTAACGTTGAAAAGTTAGGGGATGACCTGTGGCTAGGAGTGAAAGGCTAATCAAACCGGGAGATAGCTGGTTCTCCCCGAAATCTATTTAGGTAGAGCCTCGGACGAATACTTACGGGGGTAGAGCACTGTTAAGGCTAGGGGGTCATCCCGACTTACCAACCCTTTGCAAACTCCGAATACCGTAAAGTACTATCCGGGAGACACACGGCGGGTGCTAACGTCCGTCGTGAAGAGGGAAACAACCCAGACCGCCAGCTAAGGTCCCAAAGTCATAGTTAAGTGGGAAACGATGTGGAAAGGCCCAGACAGCCAGGAGGTTGGCTTAGAAGCAGCCACCCTTTAAAGAAAGCGTAATAGCTCACTGGTCGAGTCGGTCTGCGCGGAAGATGTAACGGGGCTAAACTATGCACCGAAGCTGCGGATTCATACTTTGTATGAGTGGTAGGGGAGCGTTCTGTAAGCCGTTGAAGGTGTACCGGGAGGTATGCTGGAGGTATCAGAAGTGCGAATGCTGACATGAGTAACGATAATGCGGGTGAAAAACCCGCACGCCGGAAGACCAAGGGTTCCTATCCCATGTTAATCAGGGTAGGGTAAGTCGACCCCTAAGGCGAGGCCGAAAGGCGTAGTCGATGGGAAACGGGTTAATATTCCCGTACTTGGTATAATTGCGATGGGGGGACGGAGCAGGCTAAACAAGCATGGCGTTGGTTGTCCATGTGAAAGTGAGTAGGTTGGTGACTTAGGAAAATCCGGGTTGCTAAGACTGAGACACGAGACGAGCCACTAAGGTGGTGAAGTTGTTGATGCCATACTTCCAGGAAAAGCCTCTAAGCTTCAGATTATACCGAATCGTACCCCAAACCGACACAGGTGGTCAGGTAGAGAATACTAAGGCGCTTGAGAGAACTCGGGTGAAGGAACTAGGCAAAATCGTACCGTAACTTCGGGAGAAGGTACGCTCCTATCTGTGATGAGACTTGCTCTCTAAGCGGACGGGAGCCGCAGTGACCAGGTGGCTGGGACTGTTTATTAAAAACACAGCACTGTGCAAAATCGCAAGATGACGTATACGGTGTGACACCTGCCCGGTGCCGGAAGGTTAATTGATGGGGTTAGTTTTCGGACGAAGCTCTTGATCGAAGCCCCGGTAAACGGCGGCCGTAACTATAACGGTCCTAAGGTAGCGAAATTCCTTGTCGGGTAAGTTCCGACCTGCACGAATGGTGTAACCATGGCCACGCTGTCTCCACCCGAGACTCAGTGAAATTGAAATCGCAGTGAAGATGCTGTGTACCCGCGGCTAGACGGAAAGACCCCGTGAACCTTTACTACAGCTTGGCACTGAACATTGACCCTACATGTGTAGGATAGGTGGGAGGCTTTGAAGCAGAGACGCTAGTCTTTGTGGAGCCGTCCTTGAAATACCACCCTTGTAGTGTTGATGTTCTAACGTTGG
>NZ_JBMMUE010000028.1:0-8787 GCF_049257215.1 Pseudoalteromonas thalassia | reverse complement strand
ATAAAGGGGCGAATACATTAAAGTGACCGGGGGTAGCTCCCCAAATAGAGTCCGTATATAAGCCAGCATCTAATCTTTATTTAATAAATACTCCGTTGACAAAAAATGGGGAGTCCATATAAGTACACCGAGGCGCTTTGCGCTACACAGAGAAACCACCTCCTTCTCTTCCTCTGTGCTCTCTGTGTCCTCTGTGGTTAGAAAAAAAGATCTTTAACTCACACATAGGGTAAGAGGCACAGCGCTTTAGAGGAAAACAAATTAAGTAAGTTATTGGTTTACCTCATCCTCTTCTCATTCACTTCTCTTTGTGCAAAACAATATTTGAACCACAGAGAACACCGAGGCGCTTCGCGCTACACAGAGAAACCAAATAATCACTAAGAGATTATGGGCACTCCGCGCTTCAGTGAATAACGATTTACAATCTACTATTCTCTTCCTCTGTGTCCTCTGTGCTTAGAAAAAAGATCTTTAACTCACAAAGAGGATAAGAGGCGCTGTGCTTAAGAGAAACAAAAAACATAATTATCACTTCCTCATTCTCTTCTCTTTGTGCAAATTGTGTAAAAACAATATTTGAACCACAGAGAACACAGAGGCGCTTCGCGCTACACAGAGAAACCAAATAATTACAAAGAGATTATGTTCACTGCTGCGCTTGAGAGGAAAGAAAACCATGTAACCCATTGTTTTAAAATTTTTTATTTTTCTCTTTGTGAAGAAAAAATTAAACCATAGAGTTCACTGATGCTCTTAACGCGCGTAGTGAAAACAATAGCACAGATCATCAGAGTAAGCTCAAGGTGGGCTAAAGGTTCTTAAAAAGCAGACAAAAAAAGCCGCTTAAAGCGGCTTTTTTCATGACAGGGCTATTAAGCCCTAGGTATTACTAACAAATCTATTAGCTACCAGTTACTGTTTCACAAACTGCAGATAATTCGATTGATTCATCAGTACCATCAGCAGTAATGGTTGTAGTTGCAGTAGCACCACCTGTAGACAGTGGGATACGTGCATTAATAAACACATTATAAGTACTATCTTGAACAAGACCAGCAAGTTCAAATGTACCTTCTGAACCTGAAGCTACAACTTTCTTTTTGTTAGCTAAGCTATATCTAACTAAAGCATTACTCATGTCAATTGTTTGAGAAGCATCATTTGAACATACAGCCGTTACAGTGAAAGCTTCTGAAGTGTAAGTTACTGGATTTGATAGCTGTACAGGTACCTCACCACATACATCTACTTCATCATCAGATTCATACCAAACTTGGCCATTGTTGTCAGTAACAGTTACAAATGCCGTAGCAGTAGAAGAGATACCTTCTTTCTTAGATTTGCCAGGACTAACAACTACATTATTAGAGCTGCTTGACTTAAGCGTACTTGTATAGGTCGCATCAGAAGAATCTAAAGAAATCGTTAAGCCTTTTGCTGGAACATCATCACCACTTACCGCTACTGAGATACCTGAAGTACAAACATCAACATCCACTGTTGAAGCGAAGAATGTTAAGTGGCTTGTTTGGAAGCTACCAGTGTAAGTACCTGAAGTTGCATTTAATGCACCAACAGTAACCATGTTAGTTTCTGACTGCCATAAACCAGTGTCTTCATTATGAGACTTAAGACCTAGCATATCGCCAGTTTGAATAGCTTCGCCGTTGATCATAGTGTCAGCTGGAATCGCCATTGAAACAGTAATAGGGTTAGAGAATTTTTTAATTTTCTTACCATCGCTGTTTGTCATTATAACGTTAGCAACACCAACCGCTTTAACTGTTGTTTCTGCATCAGCGTCATTAATATTAGCAGGAACGATAGATTGTGCTGCAGAAGATGTAGCATCAGCACCTGTTACGTTTAGAGTGATTTCACCAGAAACAGGCTCTTCGTTTTCATCAAGTAAAATAACACCAGCTGGCACAGTTGCAGATGCACTTGAAGCACCTTCTTCAGTAGCAGCTTCGATTGGTGCAGATGTAGTACCACCAGCTTCTACAGTAGCTTCTACAACTTTATCAGCAATACCTGCAGCCGTTTTTGATGTAAGCGCCAAAACTTGGTCAATTGAAGTTTCACCTTCTTCAGCAACTAAGCTAACGGCAAATGTTTTACCAACATAACCAGTTGCGGTTACATTAACGGTTACTTCTTCAAGTGTAGCGCCTTCTTTAACGGAGAAAGCAATGCTACCATCTTCAGTTGTGGTTGTGGTCAAAGCTTCACCATTAACATCAACGATATTGCTAGATACAACACCATTTTCTAAAAATGTTACGGTAGCGTCAACCACATCAGTAGTAGCAGAATCGATAACACTCGTATTAATAACTAGGCCTAGTTCAGCAGGAGCTTCAGGTGGAACAACAACTTCTGTAGGTGGATCAATCGGATCTGGTACGACCTCATTTTTGTCGTCATCACTCGAACAGCCTGAAAGAGCAAAAACTGATGCTACAGACATAGCTAGTAGCGTTTTTCTATTAGTAAACATAGGGAGTCCTTTTATTCCTTTTTAAAATAAACGTATCAAATAAGGTCGATATACAGGGAAATATACAACTAAACCCATAGTTGAAAGCAAAATAATTGATAATTTCCCATTGCTACCTGATAGGTTAAATAACAATCACGATATTTGCAACTGTGATTTTACATAAAGAGCCTTTATTTTACTAAAAAAGGCTCAATAAAAATTATAGATAATATTTACAATCCAGCAATTAGAATTACAAAAAATAAATCAATTTGTCGGTTTTAAACTTTTTATTCCTAAAATAGAAACGGTGATTATTTGTATTCTAAGTAAACATCTCTCAAGCGACTAAAATTAGCATATAAATATGCTTTAGTTAATCGTCCTTGATTTAAAAACTTACGCTCTAAGCTTAAAGTATTAAATGGCGTGTATGCACGGTTAAACACTACGTTATTACGAGATTGACCAACTTGAGTATCGATTACGTGACGCCATGCTTGGTTACCTTTAACTTGCCCATAGCGTGTCACCGACATGTCTTTACGTGGTGTAAGTGGAATACTAAATGCAAAGCCAATTTTTTTAACATTCGTATCTTGTGCATAAACTGCAAGGTAGCTATCGCCAAACCAAAAGCGGCTTTCTAATTTAAACCCAGAGTCATCATAAAAGTAGTTACCCGCTTCAGCATGCAAGGTTATGTCTTGTTCAACCCAACTATACTGGTACGAAACCACCTGAAAGTCTTTATGAGCATCAAAATCTTGATAATCAAAATACCCAATATTGGCACTCACTTTATGGCGGCCTTCGGGGCTTAGCCAAGTTGTTTCGTTTTGAATACCCATATAATCTTGGTAATCTTTAAAGTATCCGACTTGAGTTTGGTTATAAATACCATAAGGCAATGCGAATGTTTGATAAAGTGTTGCCCTGTCGAACTCAGACTCTTCACGATAATATCTAAACGGCGCATCTTTTTCGTAGTCATCACTGTCAGCTATGTGTACTTGGCCACCTAAATTAAGACCTGCGCCCTGCCATAATGGCACATCAACGTCTGCGCGGATCGCCAATGAAAAATCATATACTCCAAGCTCTGTCGCATAATTATTTCTAAGTACAGGGCTTAGTGACACTCTTGGTTTAAAATAAGGTGTGCTGGTATTCATTAAACCAACCCAAGTAAGCGCTCTTGGTAGTGGCATAGCACCTTGATAAACAATTACCTCAGGATGCTTTTGCGAAAGAATAAACTCACGATACTCGTCTACATTACCTTTAAGGCCAAGTTGAGGAATATCTTGCTTAGACATAAAAACATTAAACTCAATGCCTTCACTGCTTACATATTGCGAAATTCGGCCAAGCACTAAACCAATTGCATCAAGGTCATTACGATTAAAAGTAGAGTTTTCAAACTTAACAACAATTTGCTTATCGTTATTAAAGCCCACTTGTACATTTTCGAAACCATCTTTAACTAAAGCATGCTTTAACGTTGCAGCTTGCCTTGTCATTTCTTTATTGCTTTCAAAATAACGGTGTGCATTGGGATCTTTTATGGTTACTGGTTCTTTATTAGCGTTAAGCTTAAAGTAGGCTAGTTCATCACTTGCAGATACCACAGGTTCTGGCGCACTTTCGATTGCCTCGTACTCAGGTTTTGTGAATAATGGCATTTTGAAGTTAACACCCCAAGATGTGTCTTCTTCACTGTATTCTGTATTACTATAAAAACGGCTAGTGAATGTTAACTCGCCGATATCGTATAGCCACTTTTTAGGCACTGTGACTTTTACGGCTGCATTAAATGCATCTGCGTCATGTTCTGCTTGTAATGCAAACCAGTCAAATGGCTGCCATTCAATACCAGCAAAAGGGCCATTCATTTGGCCTGTTAAACGATCGCTTACTGCATAACCTGCTGAAAATCTAAAATCCCATAGCTCTTTTGAAGCAACCGCGTAGTAAGTTTCGTAGTTATTTGCTGCGCCGCCGATATCTTTTACACCAATAGCCACTGTAAACAAATCTTTAGGTATATAAGGCAATTGGTACTTGGCATTGAAAGACAAATCTCTTAATTGGCCCTTACCCTCAGTATAAAACAGGTTATCATTCATTGATTCTGCTGCTATTTGGCCACTAACTTCGAAACCTTCAAATAAACCAGCAGAAAAAATAAAGTTATGGCCATCAATATACTTCCGCCCTCTTAAATCAAGCATGTTGTTGTAACCAATATCAATATTACCTACATCAATTACATTTGCATTAGGGGTATTTATTAGGCCTGTATAGCCAGTAAAAGATTGATAGTTATTAATTTTATCTGAAGCTAGCACAGGAGCGCAAAGAGTTGCTAACCCGCTAATGAGTAAAGTGTTCGCCTTTAGCATAACTCGAATCCATGAAGAATTATTAGAATTTTTTGTTAACGCCAATATAGCATTAATTAACTAAATTAGTTAGTTGTTCATGTTTAAAAAGTTAATACAAAAATGAATTTATATCATAGAGAAAACCAAATAATCACTAAGAGATTATCAGAATAACTATTTAGAATCTGTCGCTCTCTTCCTTTGTACTCTGTGACCTCTGTGGTTAAAAAAAGATCTTTAACTCACAAAGAGGATAAGAGGCGCTTCGCGCTACACAGAGAAAACAAATGATCACAACGAGATTATGAGACGCTTCGCTTTAGAGGAACACAAATTAGCTAAGTTCTTGGTTTACCTCATTCTCTTCTCATTCACTTCTCTTTGTGCAAATTGTACAAAAAACATATTGAACCACAGAGCACACCGAGGCGCTTCGCGCTACACAGAGAAAACAAATGATCACAAAGAGTTTATGAGGCGCTTCGCGCTACATAGAGAAAACAAATAATCACAAAGAGTTTATGAGGCGCTGCGCTCAAGAGGAAGTAAAAATAATCTTGTGGGTTCCTCATTCTTTCCTCATTCACTTCTCATTGTGCAAAAAATATTTGAACCACAGAGCACACCGAGGCGCTTCGCGCTACACAGAGAAAACAAATGATCACAAAGAGATTATGAGACGCTACGCTTTAGAGGAACACAAATTAGCTAAGTTCTTGGTTTACCTCATTCTCTTCTCATTCACTTCTCTTTGTGCAAAAACAATATTTGAACCACAGAGCACACCAAGGCGCTACACAGAGAAACCAATATTTAAAAAGTTTGGTCTCTTCCTCTATGCTCTCTGTGTCCTCTGTGGTTATAAAAAAGTTCTTTAACTCACAGTTAGTTACAACTTTCTTCGCTTAAAAGAAAATAATTTTGTGGTTTCCTCATTCTCTTCTCATTCACTTCTCTTTGTGCAAATTGTACAAAAAAATCTCACGCGCGAAATAAATTTCACGCCTACAGTATCGTATTCGACTTTAAAAGAATTTGCTCATCCAACTTAAAACTCAATATCTACAGCTTATGAACATTCCAACAATACATGAAGAACTTTGCTCGTTGCCGTTATAGTCAATAACCTCTATGCTGAACATATGCTTCAAAAATAAGGATATTATTATGCAAATAAAACACCACGGAGCAGTTAACGGTGTTACAGGGTCTTGCCACCAGCTTATTATTAACGACAACAACTCAATACTCATCGATTGCGGGCTGTTTCAGGGCGAAGACAGCCACGAAGATCTCAATATCGACTTTGACATATCAACCGTAAAAGCGCTTATTGTTACCCACTGCCATATTGATCACGTAGGCCGCATACCCTACCTATTTGTGGCAGGGTTTAAAGGACCAATATACACATCTAAAGCAACCGCAAAACTACTACCACTCGTTATTGAAGACGCCTTAAAACTGGGTGTAACGCGTGATGAGGCCATTATAAACACCTGTATAAGAAGACTAAAACAGCAAATAGTGAGTCTAGATTTTAATAAATGGTACTCCATACCTGTAGGAGTGGGCTTTAGCCCCGAAAAAGCAGCCTCGAGCTCCCAAAACCAAGAGGCTTTATTTAAAATCCGCCTACAACGCGCCGGCCATATTCTTGGCTCTGCCTATGTAGAAATTGAACTTGGCAAAAAGCCAAGTAATCACAGAGTGGTATTTTCGGGAGATTTAGGAGCCCCATATACACCGTTATTGCCCTCACCTAAACCGCCATACCGTGCCGATACCTTGGTAATAGAATCGACCTATGGTGATAAAAACCATGATGGCCGAAAAACGCGTGTAAAAGGTTTAAAAAATATTATAGAACGAGCCGTTACAGATAACGGTGTGGTACTTATTCCTGCGTTTAGTATTGGCCGAACGCAAGAGCTACTTTATGAGCTAGAACAAATAATTCACTCAGCTCGTAAAAATTCAATGTGGCATAAACTACAAGTAATTGTAGACTCGCCCATGGCCGCCAACTTTACTGCACAGTACCAACACTTTAAAACCCTATGGGATAACGAAGCAAAGAAGCGAGTTAACCAAGGGCGTCACCCATTAGATTTTGACCAACTGCATACAATTGATACACACCAAGAGCACAAGGCATTAATTAACTTTTTAAGTTCAAAGCAGCAGCCAGCGATTATTATAGCTGCCAGCGGTATGTGCACAGGGGGGCGAATTGTTAATTACCTTGAGCAGTTTTTACCTGACAAAACAACCGATATTATTTTTGTTGGCTACCAGGGCAAAGGCACGCTAGGAAGAGATATTCAAACCTACGGCCCAAAAGGCGGTTATGTATATATTAATAATCAAAAGGTTTATATAAACGCGTCAGTTCATACCATCAGTGGCTACAGCGCCCACGCAGATCAAAAGGGGCTAATTAGGTTTGTAACAGGTATGAAAAAGAAACCGAAGTTAATCAAAATTGTACACGGCGATGACGAAGCCAAAGCAACCTTGGCTAAAAAATACCAAGCCCTACTAGGCGATAAAACTAAGATTGAAATAGCTTCTGGCTAGTAACCATGACAGCCATTAAAGAAAATTTATATCCACAAAGAGGATAAGAGGCGCAGCACTTTAGAGAAAAACATTTAGGTTTGTTATTGGCTACCTCTTTGTCTTCTCATTCACTTCTCTTTGTGCAAATTGTGTAAAAACATATTGAACCACAGAGAACACAAAGGCGCTTCGGGCTACACAGAGAAAACCAAAGTTAATTATTCGAAATTTAATCTAGAGAGCTAACTATAACACCTATAGTGTGAGTAGTTTCAAAGATTTTTAAACCACAGAGAGCAGAAAGGACAGAGGCGCTGCACGCTAAATGGAGAAGACAGCTCTAAGCTAGTAGAGGCTTCGCCTAATACATCTGTGGTTACAATTAGATATAAAGCCAAGAGAAAAACTAAACTTGAATTCGCTTAATACCATCCACCAACCTTGTAACATTAAAGTTAATAAGTAAACCTGTTTTGATGTCGGTTAATTTTAAATATGTAATTAACTGTGCTGTGTGAATGGGTAAAAGCTTTTCTACTACTTTCAATTCGATAATTAGCGACTTTGGAAGCAATATGTCAAGTCGATACCCAGCATCTAAACAGACACTCTTGTATGAAATAGGTAACTCAACTTGGTTAAGTAGTGAAAAGCCAACTTGCAGCAATTCATATACCAAGCAACTTTCATAGGTAGACTCTAATAAACCTGGCCCTAATTGTTTATGTACCTCAATAGCACACGCTATTACTTTACGGGTAATTATATCCATTTCCATATAGCCATCCTTGCTAATATTGAACATTTAAAAGCTGTTTATAATTTAAGAATAGCTTAAATTATCTTACTAATAATACGAAAAATACTTTTTGAACTACAGAGCACGCCGAGGCGCTGCGCGCTACATGGATAAATAAAATATTAAACAGTAGGCGTCACACCTGCTTGGTGCGTCTTATATACAACACCATTCCATCAACCAATGTCTGATCCACAAACAACACAATTTAGCTGAAACCTAACGGCTGAAAGCTTAAAGACCTCCTTCTCTTCCTCTGTGCTATCTATGCCCTCTGCGGTTCTAATTAGATTAAAGACATAAACACTCTGAACCACAGAGCACACCGAGGCGCTACACGCTACATAGAGAAAACTAAATTAATTCTAAAACTCATAAAACACCGGGCTGAAGATAAAGCACCTTATACCCTCTTTCTCTTCCTCTGTGCCCTTATATGGACTCCCCATTTTTTGTCAACGGAGTATTTATTAAATAAAGATTAGATGCTGGCTTATATACGGACTCTATTTGGGGAGCTACCCCCGGTCACTTTAATGTATTCGCCCCTTTAT
>NZ_JBMMUE010000027.1:0-25350 GCF_049257215.1 Pseudoalteromonas thalassia | reverse complement strand
TTAAAGAACGTTGCGACGTTGTCGCTAGGGATGCGTATAATACATCCTTAATTTTTCGAGTCAACACTTAATTTCAAACTTTCTTTCGATAATTTGAAACCGAAGTTTCACTTAACTCTCTGCTACGTTGTTCAGCGTCTTTCGTTGCTGTCCGCCGTGTCAGTGGGGTCGCATTATAGGGAGATCTAAAAACAGATCAACACTTTTTTTTGATCTTTTTACTGTTCGCTCAAAAAGCGAACTAAATTTACCGAAAATAGCAAAACAGGTTGCGATTATGGCTGTTTTTTAAGCCAATATTCATAATTTAATGCAAATTTCATTGCTATGTTCATTTAACGCGTTAAGATAGCAAGTTCACAATGTTAAATTAATGTTTATTTCTTGTTTATTGGTAGATCAAAATGAAATTACCCGATCAAAAATCTTTTCTTTTCTCCGTTATTCTTGCTGTATTAGGGTTTGTTGTTGTTAAGTTTGCATTTGCGAGCTTAGCGTTAGACCCAGCATTGCTATTTGGTGCAGGCTTATTAATTGGTGCTTTAGTTATCGCAGCTCTTTCATCAACGTCAAGTGAGGAGGCCGAAGTAAAAACAAAAACACTTTATGTTGGCAACCTACCTTATCGTGCAAATGAAGGTGTTGTTCGTGCTTTATTTGAAGAACAAGGCAAAGTGTTCAACGTACGTTTATTAAAAGATAAAAATACAGGTAAACGCCGTGGCTTTGGTTTTGTTGAAATGGCTGAAGTGGATGC
The DNA here is from genome assembly GCF_049257215.1 of Pseudoalteromonas thalassia. Lineage (NCBI taxonomy): Bacteria > Pseudomonadati > Pseudomonadota > Gammaproteobacteria > Alteromonadales > Pseudoalteromonadaceae > Pseudoalteromonas > Pseudoalteromonas thalassia. Next base: position 24,593 of record NZ_JBMMUE010000027.1, on the reverse strand, counting down.
AGATAATGCAATTAATCAATTAAATGATAGTGAGTTCCAGCAACGTACTTTAAAAGTACGTGAAGCAAAACAAAAACAAGAGAACGAGGCTAATGGTTTCCGCGAGGGATCTGATCAGTCAGCGTAATGAGTTCTACACTTAATTGCGAATGACAAATAGGAGCCGTTGCATAATAGTGCAGCGGCTTTTTTTTACCTGTTGTAAAGGTAAAGCCACGTAAAGAGATTAAACTCTCAACCCGCTTAGCAATCGCTTTGCCTGAATCAATAAGTATAATCCGTTGTTTGTAGTAATTACTAATCGCGCTGGCAAGTAATGGAAAGTGCGTACAGCCAAGTACCAACACATCTATCTCTTCTGCTATCGCTAAATCACTCAATACTTTTGCAAGCTTTGCTTCATTAAGTATCTGCGTATGAAATAGTGCTTCTGCAATTTCCACAAGCGTCGTTGAACCATATAAGCTGACTCGAGTGCCTTGGCTATGAGTACTAATTAAGTTTGCAGTATAGCGGCTCTTGGTTGTTGATGGGGTTGCCAATAACCCGATATGTTTACTTTTACTTATAGCGCACGCAGGCTTGATCGCTGGCACTACACCGACAACTTCTATATTGGTATAAGGTCGAATTGCCTCTAAGGCTGATGTTGAAGCGGTGTTACAGGCTATTACTAGTATATCTACCTGCAGCGCTCTACTTTCTATAAAGCAAAGTAAAGCAAGTAAGCGGTCAATAATGGTTTGTTGGCTTTGAGAACCATAAGGTAATAATGCATTATCCATGAAATAGCTATAATCAGCATTTGGGATCAATGCTTGGATCTGTTCAAGTACAGTGGTTCCGCCTATACCTGAATCAAACACCATAATATGGACTGACAAACTGCTTACCTCGGATCATCAAAGGCCAGCAGTTTGCCATGCAGTTTTAGAAAAAGAAAGTTGCGGTTATGAGTCTTGCTCAGAAGCTGAACGCAACTTGTTCATTTGCTCGAACATTGCTTTGGTATAATCAACTAACTTACTGACTTCCTCTTTGTCTTGATTCAACCATTGTAAGATACCAGCTAGTTCATTTTGCAAACCTATGTCGCCGGCTTTATTAAATGCCTGTTTTAGGTCGTCATTAAACGGCGCTATTTTCTCGGCGACTTCTTTTTCAGGAGCTGGTTTATATTCTTCATAGCCTTTTATCGCAGCCACTGTTTTGGTTTGTTTCAGATCCATCGTAAAGCCAACGAGTTGTTCATTACCTAAGTTCAACTCTTTCGCTTGTTCAAAGGCTTCTTCTAATGAACCAGAGAAGAATGTCTCACTGACACTTTGCAAGTCTTCCATCAATTCATTGATAGCTTGTTGCTCTTGCTCATTTAAATCACCATTGACTGTCATCGAAAATGACAAGTCGCGTGATTGCGAAGATTCACTAACAAACGCTTCGTTATCGCCATTTTTACTATAGCTACTTGCCGATTTACTTTCATAGGCATCTGCAAAGCTAATACTTACTTCATCACCTTCAGCCGTTGTAAAAGTGTATTCTGCGTTATTACTTAAACTAAGGTATTGGGCTTGGCTTACTGAAACTGCGTTCGGTTTAGGGTTGAATAAATCATCTTCTAGCTCATCTATACCTTTATAGATGCCTTCTTTAGATTTTTCGATGCCTTCTTTTATATCATCATTAAGAATGCCTGACTCTTTGAGCTCATCATACGCATCGTCGATACCCATTTGCACACCTTTGCGTGCATCACCTAGCATGCCTTTGAGTTTTTCATCATCAGCACCATCGGCTTTTGCTTTGCGAAGTGCACCACCAACAAAGTCGAGTACGTTTTTAACGATCTCTTCAAAATCAAATAGCGGTTTATCTTTTTTCTCTTCAGCTTTAGGTAAGCCAAGAGCTGCAGCTAGTTTATCATCAAGTACTTTTGCTGCCAGCTCTCGCCCGCGTTGCTGATAACTGTCTTGACGATTTTGAATGGCAGGCTGCTGCAGTACCTGTTTGCCATTGTATTTATTCACATTTGTATTAGGTATATAGCCTAGATTGCCAATTTTCATGATCCGACTCCATGTTATGGTTATCTCATTATCGGCCAAAAACCACATAACTTAAGTTTTTTGTATAAAAAAACGACACTAAAATAAATAACAAAACTAGACAAATCCTCAGCGCTCCCTACAATAGCGCCGTTATAAAGCTAAGAGATAAAAGGTAATCAGCCATGGCGGTTATAAAAATTGATACAACTCAATACGATGCACAATTGAGTGAGAAAGAGCAGCGCATCACTAACCAGTTTCGACGTTTTGGAGTCGAAAAATTAGAGGTGTTTGGCTCTGATCCTATTCATTACCGCCAACGTGCAGAGTTTCGTGTATGGCATGAGGGTGAAGACTTATTTCACATCATGTTTGATCAGCAAACCAAAGAGAAAATTCGTGTTGATGAGTTTGACCCTGCAGCACCTTTAGTAGGTGAAGTGATGCAAGCCATGATCGAAAACTTAAAGGGCAGCGAAATTCTGCGCCGTAAGTTATTTCAAATTGATTACCTTTCTAGCCTAAGTGGTGAAATCCTTGTTAGCTTGTTATATCACAAACAATTAGATGAGCAGTGGTTACAAGCAATTAAAGAGCTGAAAACAAAATTAAGCGCACAGTTTAAAATTGATTTTATTGGCCGTGCACGTAAGCAAAAAGAAGTGATTGGTAACGATTACGTCATTGAGCGTCTTAATGTAAACGGTAAAGAATTAATTTATCAACAAGTCGAAAATAGCTTTACGCAACCGAATGCGAAAGTGAATATCAAGATGCTAGAGTGGGCACAAGCGCTATGCCAGCCACTTAGCAATGACTTACTGGAGCTATACTGCGGGAATGGTAATTTCTCAATTGCCCTTGCGGGTTCATTCGACCGGGTATTAGCCACAGAGATTTCAAAATCATCGGTTTACTCAGCGCAATACAATATCGCGCAGAATAAAGTTGAGAACTTAGATATCATTCGTATGTCGAGTGAAGAGTTTACTCAAGCGATGAAAGGCGAGCGTACTTTCTCTCGTTTAGATGGCATTGACCTGACAAGCTATAACTGCCAAACAATCTTAGTAGATCCACCACGCGCAGGCATGGACACGCTAACGTGTGACTTAGTTGCTAACTACGACAATATTATTTATATCTCGTGTAATCCAGACACCCTTGAGCGTGACCTTGATCACCTATGTAAAACCCATGAAGTAAAACGTTTTGCGATCTTCGATCAATTCCCTTATACCCACCACATCGAATCAGGTGTGTTTTTGCAACGCAAATAAAATCATTTCTCTGCCAGCGCAGCAAATAGCGCTGGCAACTGCTGCTCGCTGTAGACTGCTATATTATTCTCGGTTAACAGCTTTGCAGTTAATCCCATGCCTGAAATTTTCTTTCCAGAATGACTACCATCGTAAATAGTATTGCGACCGCATGAAGGACTTGACTCTTTTAATAATGCATAACGAATGCCCTGCTTTTGACAAAGCTTAAGTGCTTGTTCTGCGCCGTAAGCAAATTGTACAGTTACATCCTGCGAATCTTTGGTAAGTACTCTTCCTGCTTTTATTTCTGCAGGCGGTCTTGGCGTGGGCAGCCCACCAGCTACTTCAGGACAGAATGCGATGAGCCTTCCCTGCTGTTTGAGTGTTTCTAAGCCTGGATGAAGTAAATTTTGCGATTGCCCATCATAACGAACAGGGTTTCCTAATAAACAACTTGAAACTAATAATTTTTGCATGTGCTGTACCAACAAAAAAGCTCCGCGAACGGAGCTTTTATTTTAATTAAGCTAAGCTTACTTATCTGCTAGGTAATTAATTAAACCAGCCATGCTTTTAGCATCGCTAATACCTGAGTCTGCACCTAAGATTAAACGATATTTACCATTAACGATAAAGGTTGGAACGCCTTTTAAAGCACCTTTTTGTTGATAGTATTCTTGATCACGTGCCATTTTAGAGGCCATCGTGCGTACAGAAAAACTGTTGTAGTACTTATCAAAGTCTTCTGCTGTTACACCTTGTGAAACGAAGATGTCTTTCATATCAGCTAATTCATTAATGCGTGCACGCTTACCATGAATATGATTAAACACAGCCGCGACTAATGCATCTTTCTGTGGTAATACATTCGCTATTGCATAAGCTTGCGCTAAGATAGTTTGAATTTCTGGATCACGAGGGCCGGAAAAGTTCACATGACTCTTTTTGAACTTAACACCTTCTTTCAGAAGCGTTTTAAGCTCTTTTACTACTGGCTCGAAGTTATTACAATGCGGGCAATAAAATGAAAAGAACTCTTTTACTTCTGGCTTTTTAGAAGCGCGTGCATCAATTGTTTCATAATGCTTCCCTTCTTCGTATTGCGCTGCCGTTGCATTAGCCGCTAAACCTAGCGTCATAGCCATTAATGCAGCCTTTACTAACTTGATCATTACTTCATCACTCCAACATTATTGTTTTAATAAAAATGCGACTAACTCATCAAGCATCTGTTGGCTCTTGATGGTATTTAAATTAATTTTATATTTATCATTAACGATAAAAGTAGGTACACCTGTTAATGCGCCCATATCTGAGTACTGCTGTTGCTTGTCACGCATTGCCTTCTCTGCGCTGATCACTGGCATACTCGCAATATCAGTATCAAACACGTCACTTGTAATACCGTTAGTGGCGAGTAATGCTTTAACATCTTTTAGGTCTTGAAGCAGTACACGTTGCTTGTGGATGCTATTAAAAATTTGGTCAGCAACTTGTTCACCTTTACCATGCTGTTTAGCAATTAGGTAAGCATAACTTAGGTTACTTTGTGTTTGCTTTGAAACACCACCTAAAAAGTTAACATGGCTTTTTACAAACTCTGTGCCTTCTGGCAATTTAGACGCAAGCGCTTTTGCAACTGGCTCAAATTGAAAACAATGTGGACAATAGAATGAGAAAAACTCTGTAACTTGCGGCGCTTTACTTTTTTCAACGTTTAATACTTCGTATTGATTTCCCGCTTCAAAATTCGCTGCTAATGCTGCGAATGGTAAACATAAAATAAGTAGACTTAACTTTAATTTTTTGAACATTGTTTTCTCGTCTCTAATTAAATTTAAAATTTATGGTAATAATTTTAACGGCGCTTCTTGTAACGCTGCAAGTTGTTCTTTTAGGGCTAATATTTGCTGTTCCCAGTATTTGTCTTCAGCAAACCAAGAAAAGTTCCGAGGAAATGCCGGATCATCCCATCTTTTTGCAAGCCAGCCCATATAATGAACCATGCGCATCGCTCTGAGTGGCTCAATTAACTTTAATTGGCTGTGATCAAAGTCACAAAATTCTTCATAAGCAGCCACTAAGGTGTCTAACTGTAACAGTTGATTGTTACGATCGCCACTGAGCATCATCCATAAGTCTTGAATTGCAGGACCTTGACGACTGTCATCTAAATCAACAAACATCAATGCATCACCTGACCACAATATATTTCCAGCATGACAGTCGCCGTGCAGGCGGATAGTTTCAACATTTTTATACTGCTCGGTGGTTTCTTTGATAACTAAATCTAAAATTGTATAAAAAGGGTTTTCAAGTGACATGGGCACCAAGTTACTTGCTTGTAACTGAACTTTAGCTGTCTGTAGGTATTCTTCGCAACTGATCACCGGACGATGTTTAAAAGGAGCGGCTTTTGCTACTTGGTGCATTCGTCCGATTAAACGGCCAAGCACATCGAGTTGATCTAAATTATCAACTTCAAAAATTCGACCACCAACACTTGGAAACAAAGCAAATAAATAACCATTATGTTCAAATAAGCTTTGCCCATCTTTTAGCACTGGTGCAACAACAGGCACCTCTGCATCGGCCAACTCAAAGGCAAATGCATGCTCTTCTAAAATTTGCTCTTTACTCCAACGCTCAGGTCGGTAGAACTTAACGACATAACGATGACCATCTTCTGCTTTAAATTGATAAACACGATTTTCGTAGCTATTTAAAGCCAATAAACCTGATTCAGCATAAATACCTATACTCTCGACTGCATCTAAAATTGAATCAGGCGTCAGGTCAACAAAACTAAATTTACTCATAATGTCTCATCATATAAAAAAAGCGGGAAAACCCCGCTTTTTATTCATCTGCTCAGTGTACTGAATTATTGTCCTTTAAAGAAGTTACTCGACTGCGAAATCTGCACATCTGGCTGACCATCAACAGAAAGTATAAATTCGAACTTAGTCATCGGTTTCTTCAAATCATAGGGATCAACAACCAGTGATAAAGGTACGTTATACGATTCGCCAGATGAAACGGTAAAACTTTGCTTACCTATGTATTCAAAGTTATCTAACCCTTCAACACTAATATTAAACGTCTGGTCGTACTGAGCTTTATTGATCACTTTTAGTGTGTAGGTGTTTTCGACCAAGCCGTTAAAGTCAACTCGGTATAACTGATTACGGTCGCGAATAATGTCAAAATCCATTGGTTTTCGCATCGCAATATTAGTGATCAAAGCACCGGTTAAGATTACTAAAATAACGAGATAACCAATTAATTTAGGACGCAACGCATGAGTTTTATTATCTGGCGTTTCTAAATTGCGCTCTGTAGTGTACGAAATAAGCCCGCGTGGATAATTCATTTTATCCATTACTCCATCACATGCATCTATACACGCACCACAGTTAATGCACTCATATTGTAAACCATTACGAATATCGATACCGGTTGGGCACACCTGCACACACAAGTTACAGTCAATACAATCACCTAAGCCAAGCTCTTTTGGATCTTGTTTACGTGAACGTGGGCCACGGCTTTCACCGCGCGCTTCATCATAACTTACCGTGAAGGTATCTTTATCGAACATCGCTGATTGAAAGCGTGAATAAGGACAAATATGTAAACACATAATTTCACGCATCCAACCCGCGTTACCATAAGTACACACCGCAAATACCGCTAAACAAATATACGAATACGCTGTTGCATCAAGCGTAAACAGATCAGGTAGTAGCTGGCGAATAGGTGTGAAGTAACCGACAAAGGTAAAGGCGGTATAAAGTGAAAATAACCACCAGCTGGTGTGCTTCGCAGTTTTACGCCAAAATTTATCAAAGTCCATAGGACGCTGATCAAGCTTTTTACGTTGATTGGCACTACCTTCAAACTTTTCTTCAAACCAAATAAAAATAAAAGTCCAAACAGTTTGTGGACAGGTATAACCACACCAGACACGTCCATAAAAAGTAGTCACTAAGAATAATGCAAACGCTGCCAGCATTAAAATGAAAGCAAGGATAGTCAAATCTTGCGGCCAAAGCGTCAACCCAAAAATATTAAATTTCTGACCTACTAAATCAAACAATACAGCTTGTTGGCCGTGAAAATTAATCCAAGGAAGAAGCATAAACGCAAGCATGCCTACAAAGCCAATTCGCTGCCTAAGTAATTGATGTAAACCTGTTACAGCTCTTACATAAATTCGGTTACGTGGATTAAACCTATCATCAAGGGAAGCATTTTCCGGTTTTTGGATTTTTACTTCCGTTGGGATATTTTTAACTTTAATTTGTTTATCCATCAAAATTCCTCAACGCCACTAGGAAATATGTTTTTCATTTATAGGCTTGCAAAATCAACTAAGCAAATCAGAATACATCTCATTACATTCAAAGATTTCTGAAACTTCTAACCTATCGTTGCTATTATACTCAATCTATAAAAAATTTCAGGTTTTGATCTCACCTATTATTTTTAACTATTTAATCTTATCTGCTTGCTTTTAAAACAACCATTTTATTAAACTTGTCACTAAACCTCCTTTACTTAGATCAAAGATGATTGTGTTATGAAAAAATTTCTTATTTTAGTGCTTATTGTTTTAGCATTGTTCACGATTGACCACCCTTTGATCAAAGAGCCTAGAGAGCGCTTATTAGGCGATGGCATAAGCTTGCTTTCTGATGCTAGTAAAGTAAATCGAAGCCCAGCTGCTAATCTAGCTAAAAGTAATATTAAGACCCAACTTAATTTATCAAACTCTGAGCTAGAGTATGTTGAAGACACATTTACAACCGATGAAAAGCTGCAAGTATTCCATTTGCATTACTGCCGAGAAAAAGATATTAATTTATACTTTTACGGCGAGCGCCTAAACCGCGTGTGTAGTATTGTCGCAAATGCATTGGAAGAAAGGTTAAACAAGTAGTGGATTTTTCAGCGCTTAATAAAAGAACGAGTGACTCATTTGCAAAGCAACGCAATATGCTAAAAAAGCTGAGCAAAGGACAAACCTTGTACTGTGAAACTTGTAAAGGTGCCCTCACCTTAGATTTAAAAACAGATCAACCAGGTAAAGGCGTTGTGCGCTGTGCAAAAGGTTGCACAGATATTCTATTAGAGCTGGGTTAATTCCAGCCCTCATCATTATAAAGCTGGCTATTTACCGCAGCCACCTCTATTAGTTCAGCAAAACCAGTGGCAAACTCATTCATTACTTCATATTGCTGCTGGCAAAGCTGTCCTTCAGATAAACCATTTTCGGTTGCAATAGCGGCGATTTCAGTACTTTCAATGGTAAAAAAACCTAAGCTCTGTAAGGCGGTTGCTAATGCTTCTTTGAGCTCATCGGCTAAGTGCGGCGCACCCAATAGCTTATTCAGGTAGCCTTGTGCTCCGTGTATGAAGCCTTGGCTCCAATGCTGGCATTCTTGAATATCTAAATAGTCCTGTCCTTGTGAGCTAAATTGCAAGCTCACAGGCAATGAAAAGCCGGTTTCAAATACTTGTTCACTAATTGTTTGGTACAAGGCCATAAAAGCAAACAATACTTGCTCATCCATTTGCCCATCACAGCCTGGCGCAATTTCTTCTAACCACTGATGAACATCAAGCGGCTCTGGTGCGCAAATTACTGCAAACAAATAGCCTTGGGCTTGCGCTAATGAAAGAGCATTTTGTTGCTGTGCCAAAAATTGGCTCAGTAAATCACTTTGCTGCTTTGAAAACTCAGGTAATTGCATATTGTTCTATTAGTCCAGTTTAAAAGTTAAGCGGATATCGACCTTCATTATCTGCACGACCAAGAAACTTTGCAGCATCATGCACTTCTTTTGGTAAGCTTGCCTCTGGTTTAATATAACCTGCAACTTTAAAATCTAAATTCGCTTTTAATGTTGCATCAGCTTCAAGCCCTAAACGATTATCAGGATCAACCAGTACTGCAATATCACCTGATTTACAACTTAAGCGACCACTTAACGGACCAATACTGAACCAGCCATTCATCCCTTGCACATCAATATTAGGACTGGCAATTTCACCTGCTAAGCTGTCACAGTAAGGCTGACCAGAACTGTATTCATCTAGGTCAACAATCACACGTCCTTGAGCATTAATGGGTAATGGCAGCTTTAGGCGCTCCATTGCACGCTCAACAGTTAAACGTAAGGTGGTATTTTTAACAGTGACTGACTGATTAAATAGCCCATATGAAAAGTCTGCGCGGCCAGAAATATCAGCCTTATCACGTGGGTCTCCAAAGCGAACAGTACCTACTAACTTACCTGTAAATAGTGACCAGCCCGATAATTGCCAACGAACATTATTTAATTGTTCACCATCAAAACGCACTTGCATTACACGGCCGTCCCACAGTGAGCCACTGGCTTTACCCAACTGCAATTGTTTTGGTAAATGAGGTGCCGCTAAATCGAGTGCAACACTGGCGGGTGTTTTAATAAGCGTAAACACCAAAAAACACATCACAAACACAGTGATTAATAAAATAATTTTTTTCATCGCTTACTTCTCTAGTACCAAACGACTTACACGCACAAAGCCCGGCTTGTCATCTTTACTTAAATCTAAATTTTCGATGAGAACCCCTTGCGAATTGACCAGCTCATCAAGCCACTCAACAAGTTTATTAAATTCAACAGAATCAATTGTTAAGCGTAATGAATTATCATTTGGTTGCATTTTGCTAATCGTGATCTGATAACGGTTACGAGTACTGTTGACAATTTGACTTAAATTACGGTTATTGGTGACTCGCGCGCTACCACTGGCTTTAAGCTTGACGATACTGTCATCTACCCAAGCAAGTAGTTCTTGCTGCTTAATATTGTCTTGTTCAGCTTTTTCTATTGCTGTATTGAGAGGCCTGAACACACCCATTACTAGCACAAAAATCACAAACACAACGCCAGCAACCATGACAAGTTGCTGCTCTTGTTCTTTTAATGAACGCCAATAATTAATTAATTGGTCTTTCATGCAGCACCTCGCAACTTAATTTCACCAACGACATAATCGCCATCATTATTCAAGGAACCTTGATCAACCGTTAAACCACGTTGTTCTAAGATAGCTTTCACCTTGCCAAATGATTGGAAATCTTTGCCTCGCGCACGAATACGTAATTCATTGCGGCCATGATCATAACGGAGTGTCTCTGGGGTAAAATCTTTCACTTCTGCAAAGATTGCAACCAGATCATTAGTTAAGTCTAAGAAACCTGCACTATTTCCGCCCTCAATAAGTGCCAGCTCGTTACGAATTTGGCTTCGAATTAATTGCGGACGTACCTTTTTATTAGGAAAAGCACGTTGATAATTTGAGACGACTTCTGCTTTGGTTGCTTCTAGTTGGCTGTTAAGTTTATAAAGTTCGAGAGACTTAACACCAACACTACACACTAAAGCGATGCCAGCAGCAATCGCCGCTTTTTTCCAATAGCCCCACCAAATAGCAGATTTTTTCTTTAGCTGGTAAATACCTTGACGTAAGTTAAAACTTACTTCAGGTAATTGCTTTGCAAACAAGGCTAAAGGCAAATCATACTGCTCTGTTTTGGCTGTCAGTGTGACCGTGTCTGGAAAGTCAGTTGCCGGGCTAAAATGAGCAACACTAGGATTACCTATAGCGGTTAAATAACCGTGCAACCAACTCTTTTCTACAGCTGCTATATGCCAATCACCAAGCTTACATAACCACTGACCATTTAACTCTACAGCGCGAAGCTGAGTATGATCCTCAACGCGTGGCAACAATAATGCGTCAGGAAGTACTTTAAATACTTCAATAGCGTGCTCACTAAATTGAGCTAACCATTGCTCAAACCACTCTCGGTCAGTCATCGCAATATTAATTGCATGCTTTTCTTCGATAGTTGTTGGCTCAGCGATTGCGATAAATAAATCGTCGACATCGCAAGCTATTTCTTCTTCTAGCATGTAAGGAAGTGCTTGCTCTAGCTTACGACTCCACTTAGTTGGCAGTGCTACTGTTTTTAATTGCACTTGGTCGCTTGGCAATAGAACAACGACCTCACGTGATTGTGCTTTTTCTGTTAGTTCACCAAGATGTGCCGCGTTGGCAATATCGCCACTAGCAATTATTTCTTCTTCTGTTGGTGAGTAAATAAGCCAGTTAAGGCTGTCTGTTAATGTATGACCCGTACGGATCAACAATATTTCTGTCACTGTACGCCTCCAAATTTTCGCGCCAGTATCGTTACTTTACCATTATTGGCATGGAGTAAGGTGGTCATCGAAAAACGCAGCTCTGCAAATTCAGCCTGCGTTTGTAGTTTAAAGTATTCACTGTTGATGGTGAACAGGCCTTCAACTGCTTTCACATTCTGTGCGCCCTGTTGATTTACCTCTTCAAAAAATGCTTCTAAATCATCAAAGCCTTTTTCAGGGCGTGATGATAAAACGGTTTCTGCGCCAGAAAGACTAAGCCCCTCAATGAGTGAGCTTAAAATAATCGCACTTTCTGTCGGTAGCGTATTTACATTAATAGCCATGAGTTCACTACCTGGGATCACACACACGAATGGTAGTATTTTTTCCATCACTAGTGGGTTAAAACCTTTTATTAAACGCAGTTCAGATGGAGAAGCGAAATAACTATTAGCTGTCATATAAGGATAATCTCGCGATAAGTATTCGTCTTCTTCGGCACCTGAGCGATAGGTAATGCTATCAGCATCTAGCCAATCATAAACGCTATCAGCCATGGCTTCTTCTGACTCATCAGAGGGTAAATCCTCTATATTCTCTAATAGTGCTAAGAGCGCTTTATGTGCTGGATTTGTTTTGTTATTAGGATCTTTTTCTAGGTCAGGTTCAGCATGCAATGCATTCAAATTTAGGCACGCCTGTAAATCTGTGATTGTCCCAGTTAACATGCCATGATCAACTGGATAAGGAACCCCTCCTTGTTGTGCCCACACTTGCCCTAAATGTGTTTTATCTGGATCATCTTCTTTAGCTTGTTTTAGCGCTTTAATTGCTAATTCTTCAGCGGCAAACGCATACCACTTTGCTTGCTGATGATTTTGAATATTGCTGCTGCGCTGTACCTGCACCATTAAATTAGCACTCATTTCGACAGCTAACATAGCAGCAAGCGCTACAATAAATAACACAATCACGAGTGCAGCACCTTGAGAGCGTTTAAAACTAATCATGGCTGACTATTCGCTCCTTGTGTTGAGGTCGTAACTTTACCTTCACCTGGCACTAAAAATACGCGACGAATTGGCTCTTGCTCAATTTTTTTAATGGTGACGGCAACCGCTTTAGGAAGTGCTTTTATTTGCCATTGCTCTTGCCACTCATCTTTATCATCTAAAAACTCAAACTTAAGTTCTTCAATATCTTCTAGAATCACTTGAGAGCGTGGTTCAATATTATCTAATTGATCAACATAAACGCGGTAAACACGTTCTAAGTTATCATCAATAACGCGATAACCAACAGCTTGTAATTCAGAGCGTGGTAGTAAGTTTATTGGGTTAACCCAGCCATCTCGTACAAAGCCAATACCATCGTATTGGCTGTCCAATACGTAGCGCCCTGCTAAAATGTACGTATCTTGAAAATCACCGGCTTCATTGCGCACTTGGCGCTTAGTCATCTGACTAAAATCTTGGTCCATCAGCCGAAACAATGTTTGTAAACCGTTAAGTTCAGCAATGGTTTCATCTGAGGCATCTTTGGCTTTGGTCGTCGAGTCTAATATTTGATGTGTTGAGAGCACCACGAAAGCTAAAATGCCCATGGCAATAATCACTTCAAGCAAAGTAAAACCGCGTTGCTTCACTACTTATCACCTTTATTTAAATAAGTAGAAAGCTCATAAACTGGGTATTCTAACTTTTCATCTGCAAATACATTAATAGTCACTTTAACAAAGCTTTTGTCAGCAGTTGGCACGACATCTTGTCGCCAATACCAGTCAAAACCTGCGAGTGTCTGCGTCCCTTTTGTGCCGTTCTTCCCTGCCCACTTTTCACCTTTGGCTCGTTGCTCAACCATGACATTTTCAGCAACCCATGATGCATATGTTTGCTCTTCTATCGACGAAAGATGATTAATGTGCTCACCAGTCGCCTGCATAGCGGCAATGCCCGCCATTGCGCAAATAGCGAGTGCAACCATTACTTCTAATAACGTGAAACCTGTTGATTTAATCATTATTCTGGTTCCCTACGAAGCTTAACAGGGGCCATGAATTCGCCTTCAATAAAGTATTGCGGCTCACGCTCATCTTTAAGCTCATAAACCAATTGAAACGCACTCACCTCGCCAGAAGAGAGTATAAGCACTTGCGGTATTTTCAGCTTTTGTAACTCAAGTAAACTATCTTCATCACCGCCACTCATTAACTCGCGCCAGTTAGACTGCTCAAGTAAGTTTTGTTCAGCCCATGCTAAATCATCAAGATTTAGTGTTAGCTTAAACCGTTCATCGACTTTAATTGGTGCAAATAGTTTTTCACGGTCAAAAGTTATCCATTTTTCACCATCAAAAACCAAAAATTCAAGTGTTTCTTTATCAATATGAAAACCGAGCTCAACTTGATTCAAGATGGCGAACTCAGATGCCATATTAATCGCGGTATGTATTTTGAGCGCTTGTTTTTCGAGTTCTTCCTCTGCCCCCCCATCGAAACTATAAGCGACCATTTTGGTAACAAAGCCAATTACCACAAGCACCATTAAAATTTCGATGAGGCTAAACCCTTTGGCACTGCCTGCCCGAGAAGCCAAATGCAAACGACCAAGGCTTACCATAACAGTAAGCCTTGTTCAGTAATAACATTGAGCAAATGGCTAAGCATATACATTATTGCTTTTCTTCATCCCAGTTACCGATATCATCATCAGTGCCGGCTTCACCATCCGGACCCATCGAGAAAATATCAACTTTACCGATTTCTCCTGGGCTGATTAGCTGGTATGGATTACCCCATGGATCCTCTGGTAGCTTTTCAAGAAACCCACCATCAGGAAAACGCTTAGGAATAGGCTCAATACTCGTTTTAGTAACAAGTGCTTCAAGCCCCTGCTCTGTCGTAGGATACGTTTTGTTCTTAAGCTTATAGAGACTTAACGCATCTTCGATTTGTTGAATATCTAGATGTGCTTTGTCGATTGCTGCTTCTTCTTGCTGCCCCATAATATTTGGCGCCACAATTGACATAATCATACCGATGATAACCAGTACCACCATGACTTCTAATAATGAGAAACCTGACTGTTTGTTCACAAAAAATACCTCTAACTTACTTCAATAAATTATTATAGAGCGACAGTAATAACTGCTACTCTACCGTTCCCTGATTTAAAGACCTACAGCTTTATTCATTGCCATAATTGGTTGCAGTATCGCCATTACAATAAACAAAACAATAACAGCCATTGAAGCTATCATCGCTGGCTCTAAGAGCTTTAACGATACATTAACCATGCTTTCAAACTCGCGATCTTGGTTGTTTGCCGCGCGTTCTAGCATTTGTTCCAATTCACCTGATTTTTCACCACTGGCAATCATATGTAGCATCATCGGTGGAAACAGCTTCGTTTGCTGAAGTGCAGCACGAAGGCTGGCCCCCTCACTGACACGCGTTGCTGCATCTTGCACCGATTTTTTCATTTTTTCGTTCACTAATACCCCACCTGAAATACGCATTCCTTCAAGTAAGGGCACCGAACTAGATGATAAAATACTTAATGTTCGTGCAAAGCGGGCAGTATTAACACCTCTGGCTACTTTACCAATACCCGGTAAATACAACACTTTTTCATCAAACCAATAGCGAATATGCGGTCGTTTCAGCGCCTGTTTTATGCCTACCGCTATGGCAGTTATGATCACCAAGCTAATAAACCAGTAATTTTGTACAAAGTTACTGGCCGCCATAACCCATTCTGTAGTCCAAGGTAAAACTTGCTTAGACTTTTCAAATGTCTTTAAAATCTTAGGCACTACAGTACCGAGCAACACAGATACGATAGCAATTGCAAATACAACAAGGATAGTCGGATACACCATCGCTTGTGTTATTTGACTACGCATATGCTGTCGTTGTTCCGTGTAATCAGCTAAACGATTAAGAACTTGATCTAAGTGACCTGACTTTTCACCCGCTGCCACCATTGCGCGATATAAATCATCAAACACATGCGGAAACTCACTCATGCCATCGGCAAGCGTATAGCCTTCAACTACTTTTGAGCGTACGGCCATCAACATGCGCTTTAAGCGTGGCTTCTCACATTGCTCTGCGACCGCCATTACAGCCCCTTCCACAGGTAAAGCCGATTGAATCAAGGTGGCAAGCTGACGGGTAATTAAAGCTAAATCTGAGGTGGAGATCTTTGGCTTAAAAAAACCACTAAAGAGAGACTTTTTAGCCCCTTTCACTTGTTTTTCGCCTTCTGCCGCAGCAACAACCTCTAAAGGCATTAGGCCTTGATCACGCAAAGTTTGGCGAATTTGTTTTACCGTATCGGCCTCAAGAATGCCTTTTTTCTCTTTACCCTTACCATCTAAGGCTCGGTACTCAAACGCTGCCATAGTTAACCTTCCTCACGTGTTACACGTAAGACTTCTTCTAAGGTTGTACGGCCAGCTAATACACGGCTACAGCCATCCTGACGAATACTTGGGCTATGCTTGCGGATGTATTTCTCAACGCTTTGCTCACCTTTACCACTGTGGATCATTTCACGAATTGTTTCATCAACAACTAATAATTCATGAATACCTGTACGACCGCGATAACCGTTAAAGTTACACTCTTCACAACCCACAGCTCGGTAAATTGTTGGTGGCTCAGCAGGGTTTACACCCAGTAGCTGGCACTCACGTTCATCGGCAATGTGACCTTCTTTACAAGTATTACATAAAGTACGCACTAGGCGTTGCGACAATACACCAAGCAGGGACGAAGAAAGTAAGAAAGGCTCAACACCCATGTCTTCCATACGTGTGATTGCACCGGCTGCCGTATTAGTATGCAGAGTCGACATTACTAAGTGACCAGTTAATGACGCTTGAACACCTATTTGTGCTGTTTCAAGGTCACGGATCTCACCAACCATTACTACGTCAGGGTCTTGACGAAGGATGGCACGCAAACCGCGTGCAAAGGTCATATCTACTTTAGTATTTACCTGAGTTTGCCCAATACCTGGGATCTCGTACTCGATTGGATCTTCAACGGTAAGAATGTTGCGATCGCGTGAGTTAATTTGACTCATACCCGCATACAAGGTGGTACTTTTACCAGAACCTGTTGGACCGGTTACTAAGATAATACCGTGCGGCTTACTAATTAAATCAGCAAATAGCTCTCGATTACGCTCAGTCATCCCTAAATCTTCAAGATTCAAGCGAGCATTATTTTTATCAAGTAGACGCAGCACGACACGCTCACCAAAGCTTGATGGCATCGTTGATACACGCACATCAACAGCACGACCAGCAATACGTAAACTAATTCGACCATCCTGCGGGATACGTTTCTCTGCGATATCGAGTTTTGCCATAACCTTAATTCGCGACACTAACAATGAAGCGAGTTTACGATTAGGTTTTAATACTTCTTTTAAAACGCCATCAACCCTAAAGCGAATAACAAGTTCTTGCTCGAATGTTTCGATATGAATATCCGAGGCACCTTCTTTAATCGCCTCACTAAGCATGGCATTAATGAGTTTGATGATTGGTGCATCATCATCACCAGCCAAAAGATCTTCAGTTTGCGGTAATTCATCGGCCAACGAGAATAAATCAACCTCGTTACCAATATCTTCCATCATCTGTTGCGTTTCAGAACTATCACGCTGGTACGAAGCCTCTAGCAATAGCTCAAATTTATCATCTGGTAATTGCTCTAACGAAAAACCATGACCGGCAATACGACGTACTTCAAGCAGTGCATCTAGGTTTAACTCACCGCGATAAAACACAGTCCAGTTATCTTGATTTTTGCTTAGCAATACGCCTGTGCGACGTGCATACGAGAACGGCAACCGCTTCGTTGGCAAGCTAACAAGATCATCACTTGTTAAAAGCTCATCATGAGTAGTTGTCGTGTCATGGACTAACTCGTCATTAATCTCGGTAATTGCATTAGTCATCGTTGCGCTCATTCGCGTTTTGTTGTTTTAGGTACTCTTCGTAAGTTGGCGGTAATACCAAAGCGTCATTCCATTCAGGAAGGATTGGTGCATCCGTCAACGGCATTAAATCAATACCATCTTCTTTTTGTTTATGTTGTTCGCCACGGATAAAGTTATATTTCGAGTGGCTCAGTTTATTCATGCTAATGCCATCGCGCACAATGGTAGGACGAATAAATACAATCAAGTTACGCTTGCGCTTATTTGTACTTGTTGAACGGAATAAATGACCAAGTACAGGGATATCTCCTAATAATGGCACTTTAGATACACTTTCCTGCACATCTTCATCAATCAAGCCACCTAGCACAACCATGCCACCATCGTCAGCCATAACCGTGGTTTTAATAGCACGCTTATTAACTGAAATATCAACTGCTGTAGCGCCACTAACACTTGATACTTCTTGTTCAATTGTTAGCTGTACTGCAGAGCCGTCATTAATTTGCGGTGTTACTTTAAGTTTTACACCCACTTCTTGACGTTCAACTGTTTGGAATGGATTTGCGTTATTTGAGCCTGTTTGTGAACCTGTGATAATAGGTACTTCTTGACCAACAATCATCGACGCTTCTTCGTTATCCATGGTCGTAACAGACGGTGTGGCAAGAATGTTTGAGTTAGTATCTGTAGATACTGCTTGAATAATTGCACCCCAGTCATTTTTCACGATACCCATTGCGAGTCCGTTAATACCACCAAGCAATTGCCCTAAAGGACCTAAATCACCTTCTACAGTTTCTTCATATGGCGTTGTATTACCAGTCTCACTGCCTGTAATCGTTTTTTGTACCGTTTTATCACGTGCTTGCTCAGCTGCAACAGCTAACGAACCAACAGGCACTGTTGTGCCGTTGTTGAACTGCATCATCCCGCCTTGCTCTGAAATCCACTGCAAGCCTAAATTGATACCATCAGCTTCTAACACTTCAACGATAATAGCCTCGACAAGTACCTGCGCTCGGCGTACATCAAGACGGTCTATTACTTGTTCAAGTGAGCGCATGGTATCTGGCTGGGCAGTAATAACCAGCGAGTTAGAATCTGGGTGCGCTTCAATACTTGTTTCGTTTTGGTTGCGCGTGCGAGTCTTAGTTGCACCACCTTGCGCATCTTCTGCTAGCGTTTTACTCACACCCTGTAATACTTTCACAAGATCTTCAGCTTTTGCGTAGTTTAAATAGATAACCTTGGTATTACCTTGGTTTTCAAGCTCTCCATCTAGGCGACTGATAAGATCAACAGCACGAGTTCGTGCCTGTGCTTCACCGCTGACAATCACACTGTTAGTACGTCCATCAGCAACAACTTTAGGGATCAAAAACTCTGGAATGCTGCCTTTGCCACCATCTTTGTAAATATTATCAACAACAGACACTACATCGTCTGCGGTAGCAAATTTAAGTTTTACGATATCAACGCGTTTATCACCCGCTTGGTCAACTGAGCGTATAATTTCCACTAAGCGGTTCACCGATGCAGCATGGCCTGTCAACATCATCACGTTTGCAGCATTAAAGTTAGCAACATGGCCACCATCTTTTTGGTCATTAAACTGACGAATGAGTGGGCCTAATTCTTGTACACTAACATTCTTCACTCTAACGACACGCGTCACCATCATATCGCCACTGGCTTGATTATCTTCAGTGATCAAAGGGACGTTTGATTTTTTTGCGTCTGAGCTTTTCTCAATCTTGATAATACCGTTATCCATTTCTACCACTGAATAACCGTATACTTCGAGTACATTTAAGAAGAACTGATAATAGAGTTTTTCATCCATTAATTCGTAGCTGCGCACATTCACTTTACCGCGCACACTAGGGTCAATAATCACCGTTTTATTTAGGTTTTTACCCACGATATTAATGAATTCATTAATATCTGTTCCCTTAAAGTTTGCTGCATATTCAACAGCAGAAACTGAAAGCGATAATCCTGTTAATAAAAAAAGCGCTGCATATTTTGCTAACCCTTTCTTAATTTTTCTGAGGTGTAGCGCGTGAACCATTCTATAAAAACTCCAAAGCTAGTTATTGCAGGCTAAATTGCACATCAATTTGCTCACCATCGCGTTCGATAGTGATGCTGGCGTCAGTACTATTTCGTAATTCGTTAATTGCTGACATTGCCTGTTTTAAATCGTTTAATTGATAGCCATTTATTGCAATAGCTAAATCATTATTCATTAATCCCATTTGCTTAAATAGCGCAGGGTCTTTTCCTGGGCTTAAGCGGTAGCCCACCAATTCACCGTCTACCATCGCTTGAGAAACACGAATGTAGTCAAATAATTTCCCTGGATCGTCTAATACTTCTTCGCGGGTCTCGATAAGAGCGTCTTTTACCTCTTCATCTTCTGTCGCGTTAATTTGTTCAATTTCATCAAGCTGAGGACCATCCATTAAAGCTGGCTCTTCACGCTCTGCCAATACTGGCATAGACACTGTTTTAGTGAAGTCGAGTCCATCTAGCATTAGAGTCTCGAAACGGCCATTAACATCTAAAATGACACGGTCAGGTAATACCTGAGCTAGCTTTGCGCGAGTGCCTTGAACAGCATCATCAACCACATAAGTTTCTTGTTTACCCTGTGATTCAATTATTGCAAGACCAGCTTGATCATTTTGACTTACCGCAACAATGCCAGTCAGATTTATACTGAGGCGAGTTTCAGGGGCATTGTTAATAACTTTATTCTGTTTTTTTGTATCATTTTTACTTTCGGCTACTGCTTTACCGAATAAATTTTGCTCAATTATTTGTCTCGAGTTTACGGTTTCAACTCGTTTTGAAGTGGTATAACCGCTATTGATTGGCAATGCTTTGGTATCAGGCTCCGGCCAAACTAGCCAAAACAACTTTGAAGATAAAAATGCAATATAAACAACAACTAACAGCACTACAAGTGCACTTAGCTTGGCGTGTGGTAAGCCGTTTAAAAACTGTCTAACTTGTTGTAAGTGTTGTTCCATATACTCTATTTCTTTTTTTAATTTACAGCTTGATAGCTGGCCTATAGTACCTTTTCATTTTTCATTCAACAAGCACACCTATATTAAACTTTGTAAACGAGGTTATTTTGCAGAACAAAGCAGGTAAGGAATAGCTATGACTATTTCTTTGTTATTAAGTTTCATGGTAGATTTTGTCTATATATTAGCAGCTTTAAAAGAGCACAATTGTGTCAAAAGGTAACACTCAGCAGTCGAAAGATACTAAAGATGAGTTAAGCGTGCGCCTTGATAAGTGGTTATGGGCTGCCCGCTTTTACAAAACTCGTTCAGTCGCACGAGACATGGTGCAAGGTGGCAAAGTACATTATAATGGACAACGAACAAAACCCAGCAAGATCGTCGAGGTGGGTGCAGTCGTAAAACTGCTGCAAGGAGTCGACGAAAAGGTTGTGATAATAGAAAAGATCCTTGAAAAACGTCAAGGCGCCCCCATTGCACAAACCTTATACCAAGAAACTCAAGCAAGTATTGAGAAACGCGAAGCAAATGC
The DNA here is from genome assembly GCF_049257215.1 of Pseudoalteromonas thalassia. Classification (NCBI taxonomy): domain Bacteria; kingdom Pseudomonadati; phylum Pseudomonadota; class Gammaproteobacteria; order Alteromonadales; family Pseudoalteromonadaceae; genus Pseudoalteromonas; species Pseudoalteromonas thalassia. Next base: position 3,555 of record NZ_JBMMUE010000027.1, on the reverse strand, counting down.
TATCGCCCGTAAGAACAACAGCTTCTTTGCTCCACATCCTGAGCGTAAACCAGATAAAAAGCAAAGACGTGAACTGTTAAAACTGAAATCAAGTTAGGTAATGCAACTCATGCAACAAGATTTACTTCATCGTTATATATTTGATCAGCTTGATGTACGTGGTGAACTCGTACAAATTGACAAAACTTATCAAGAAATGATCGCGAACCATAATTACCCTGTTGCAGTGCAAACACTGTTAGGTGAATTGCTCGTTGCGACATGCTTATTAACAGCCACATTAAAGTTTGAAGGTGAAATCGCCGTACAACTACAAGGTGATGGTCCTGTAAAATACGCTGTAATTAATGGTGACGATAAACAAAATATGCGTGGTGTCGCTCGCCTGCAGGGTGAAGTAACAGGCAGCACTATTAAAGAACTAATTGGTAATGGCTACATGGTTATTACTATTACACCTACAAAAGGCGAACGTTACCAAGGTATTGTGCCACTAGAGCACGATAGCTTAGATAAATGTCTTGAAAACTACTTTGAACAATCAGAGCAGTTAAAAACACGCCTTTGGTTTGCAACTGAGGTTACAGCAGAATCAGCAAAAGCTGCTGGCTTATTTTTACAAGTATTGCCTGTAAATAAAGAAAAGTCAGTTGAAGACTTTACGCATCTTGAAGCTATCAGTAATACCATCAAAGATGATGAATTATTACACTTAGATGCAAACACAGTACTGACTCGTCTATATCATGAAGACAACCCGCAGTTATTCGAGCCACAAGCAATCAATTTCCGTTGTGGTTGCAGCAGAGACAAAACTATTGCTGCACTCGTTAATGTAGGCCAAGACGAATTACTTACAGATGTAAAAGCAAATGGTGAAGTGAAAATTAGCTGCCACTATTGCTTAAAAGACTACATTTTCGATGAACAAGAAATAAAGTCTATTTTCAATTAAAACTGCAACTATAATATTATTATATTAAAAGCCGCACTGAGTGCGGCTTTTTTATTAAAAAAAGTTTAGAAACTAATGATACCGGTGTCATGAAAAAGTGACATTTTATGACACCGGTATCATTGAAATTATTCATGTTTTTTGCCAAATATATGCCTTTTTAAGCCCTTCAGACACTCGAATATCCCTAATCCTTCTGTTACTATTCTTTTAGCAAAAGGGAAAACTAAGAACCCCAGAGCTATCCCGTTCAATCTCTCACAATTTAGGTATAAACATGACTGCAAACGCTACTAGTTTTGTTGATCTTACTGCAGCTGAACTTGTCGAACACGCTATTCGTCGTGGCGAAGGGACCCTAGCCGCTAATGGTGCTTTTGTTGCAAAAACCGGTGAACGCACTGGCCGCTCTCCAAAAGATCGTTTTATTGTTCAAGAGCCAAGCACTGAAAACGAAATCCAATGGGGCAACGTAAACCGCCCATTCGATGCAGACAAGTTTGACGCGTTATGGGCACGTGTAGAACAACACGTGAAAAGCAACGACCACTTCATCTCTCACCTAGAAGTTGGCGCTGATCCTGAGCATTATTTACCAGTTGTAGTAACAACAGAAACTGCATGGCATCACATTTTTGCCAAAAACATGTTTATCGAACCACAAACATACAATACTGCTGACTTCCCAGAGTGGCAGGTCATGAACGTACCTTCATTTGTATGTGACCCAGAGCGCGATGGCACTAACAGTGATGGCACTGTAATCATCAACTTCGCACAACGTAAAGTGTTACTGGCTGGTATGCGCTACGCAGGCGAAATGAAGAAATCAATGTTCTCTGTTCAAAACTTCCTACTTCCTGCAAAAGGTGTATTACCAATGCACTGTTCTGCAAACGTAGGTGAAGCAGGCGACACAGCCTTATTCTTCGGTTTATCTGGTACAGGTAAAACAACATTATCAGCGGATCCTACTCGTTTCCTTATTGGTGATGACGAGCACGGTTGGGCACCTGGTAGCGTATTTAATATCGAAGGTGGTTGTTACGCGAAATGTATCGACCTATCACAAAAGAACGAACCAGTTATTTGGAATGCAATTCGCTTCGGTACAATCTTAGAAAACGTGGTACTTGACGAAAACCGTGTACCAGATTTCCATGATACCAGCCTTACACAGAACAGCCGTGCAGCTTACCCTCTAGAGCACGTTGAAAAACGTAAAGTAGAAAACCGAGCTGGCGAGCCAAAAGCCGTTGTATTCTTAACATGTGACGTGAGCGGTGTGTTACCTCCAGTTTCAGTACTAACTGAAGAAGCTGCAGCGTACCACTTCCTAAGCGGTTACACTGCGAAAGTTGGTTCAACTGAAATCGGTTCAACTAGCGACATCGAGTCTACATTCTCAACATGTTTCGGTGCTCCGTTCTTCCCACGCCCTGCAGGTGTTTACGCAGAGCTTCTAATGAAGCGTGTACGTGAATTCGGCGCAAAAGTATACCTAGTTAACACAGGCTGGACAGGCGGCCCTTACGGTACTGGTCAACGTTTCGATATCCCAACGACACGTGCTGTAGTTGATGCTATTGTATCTGGTAAACTAGCTGACGTAGAAACTCAACACATCGACGTACTTAACCTAGATGTACCAGTGGCAGTACCTGGTGTAGACAGCCAACTTCTTAACCCAATCAACACATGGGAAGATAAAGAGAAGTACGCAGAATACGCAAACAAACTAGCTTCAGACTTCACTGAAAACTTCGCTAAATACGATGTTTCAGAAGCAATCAAATCAGCAGGTCCAAAAGCTTAATATCAAGCTTACCTTCAGATTTAAAAACGCCAGCTATATGCTGGCGTTTTTGTTTTTGGATCATGAGTTACGTTTGAAGTCTGCCGTAGGTTGGGTAGAGCGAAGCGAAACCCAACATCAATAGAGCTTTCAGCCGCCAGATGTCAGCCGCGCGGTGGAGGTGTCTGGTACTACGTCTCCATCTGCCGGAGGCTGTAGCCTCTAGCCTCTAGCCTCTAGCCTCTAGCCTCTAGCCTCTAGCCTCTAGCCTCTAGGCTCTAGGCTCTAGGCTCTAGGCTCTAGGCAAAGTGTACTTGTAGGAATGGCTTTAGCCATGAATGTGTTTGTTTTAGTTTGAATTCGGCACTGAAGTGCCTCCTACGAGGCTTTGTTACTGAGGGAGACTCAGTTACCTGACAACTCGGTAGATCAACTGACATCTATTATCTGCCGCCTGAGATACGCATCACATAGGAATGACTTTAACCATGAATGTTTTTGTTTAACTTATTCGGCACTGAAGTGCCTCCTACGGAGTTTGTTGCTGAGGCAGTCTCTGTTACCAAATTCCCTGTAGATCAACTGACAACTAATATCTGACGTCTGATATCTCTGTGTTTATGTTGGGTTTCGCTTCGCTCTACCCAACCTACCTGAAGAATGAACAGGCCACGTTGTGTGGATAGCTTAAACGCAAAAAAGCCCGACTCTTTCGAATCGGGCTTTCTTTAATTTGGAGCCTGGCGATGTCCTACTTTCACATGGCAAATGCCACACTATCATCGGCGCTGTTTCGTTTCACTAC
>NZ_JBMMUE010000026.1:0-29862 GCF_049257215.1 Pseudoalteromonas thalassia | reverse complement strand
AATTTTGCTGAACTAAGTTTAAACTCTTGAGAAAAAGAGCGACGTTGTTTTGTCATAGAACACCTCTGTTTGAGTGGTAATAATACCACCTAAATTAGTGTCCGGTTTCATTGAAGCACAACAACTGGATAAAATCAGGACAATTAAGAGGAGAAAAGCGAGGCGGACTTTGGCTCGTGTTTGTCGAAGAACAAGGTTTAGACACCTTAGATTTAGTAACACTGCTGGAGGCTTCGTAATGAACAGTATGGGTAGACAAAGAAGCGCAAAAAATAAGAACCTACCAGTTGGCCTTTACTCAAAAGCAGTCAACGGCGAAGAACGCTGGTATTACAGGAAAAAAGATGGGAAAGAGACATACTTTCCTCGTGAAACAACCTTAGATAAGGCAATAGAAGCAGTGCTACTTTACAACCAAAAACATCGAACATCTATTGAGGCCATTTTGGAAACAAAAGATAGATTTAATGTGAAGATTACTGATGTTTGGCCGAATATAGTGAAGGCAATCTTTGACGAGAAAGCAAGTAATGCTAAATCTAGCAAAGAAACGCTAAGCAATGACCTAGAAAGGTTTCATTTATTCTTTGGTAAACAGTTTTCAAAATCAATTAGCCGAGGACATGTGAGTGAATATCTAGACGAGTATCATGGTGCTTCATCGAATAATGTAAGAAACCGCAAATTGTCATTTTTACAAACCGTATTCGAAGAACTTATGGATAAAGGCTATATGGATGAAAACCCAGCAAAATTCCTTAAATTCCGTAAAATAGAATCTAAACAGCGTAAGCGCCTTTTTATTGAGACATTCAATAAAATACTCAAGGCTGCACCTAGACATATAAAAACAGCCATGCAATTAGCTCTTCAAACAACACATGGTGCTGCAGAAATAAGTAATATGCGCTATGACGATTGTGAGTTTTTCGAAACCCCTCTAGCATGGGATATCAAGTCAGAATCTTACGTAAAAGTTTCAGAAGCAACTGATGAAGCATTAGTAGTTTATGGAATGCTAAAAATTAAACGTAAGAAAAATAAAAGTAAAGCTGCATCAGCGGTTAAAATACCTATAACAGCTGAAATAAAAAAAGTTATCGATGAGTCAAAAGCGGATGGTATCGAAAGTCCATATATCGTCCACAAAGCTAAGAAGCCGACGAATAAAAAACGTTGCGAAAAAACTGGTAAATTTGTTATCAAAGTTCCTCAAGGATGCAGTCATGTCACCCAAATACCATCGTCGGACATCGGTGGAGGTTTTTCAGCAGTTCGAGATGCGCTAAACCTAACTACATTCATAGAGAATCCAGATTATGACTACAGAGAGAATAGAGATGTTCCTGAGTTCATTGAAGTCAAAATGAATTCTTTAGATAAAAGTAAAAGGCCAAACTTTCATGAAATCAGAGCACTGGCCTTATTTCTGCTTGAAGAAGATAATACTGAAGGCGAAATCAAAGATGATACTTCAGCGCGCGCAGCTCACTCAGAAAAATCCACTACTAAAATATACCTCACTGGAAGAGAAAAGTGGAATACAGTTAAACCAGCTATAGTGAGAACAAAGTAAAAAAACAGATACAAACGACCCCCATTTATTGGGGGTTTCGTGTTTCTGGGATAGAGTATTATTTGCCAAAATCACATCCCAAAATACAGTGGTGGTAGATACATAACTTATTGTTTTAGATAATTTTTATTTTTTAAATTTTTGCGATTCTTGTGACCAACAAACCCCTCTAAAAACAACTTAACCTATTGTTTAATAGTTACTTTTCATAAAGCCCATGAAAAAATGGGGTGTCAGGGGTCGCAGGTTCAAATCCTGCTATGCCGACCATTTTTCTACGCCCCAAACTCCCGCTCTATTATTTATCCCTCTGTGCTTCAAACTCCTTAAAAATACTGTTCACATTCACTTTTGCGCCTAGCTTTGCAGCGATTAAAAACAGGCCCGCTAGTTTTCTGTGTACGAACAGAGCATCTACGGGTGGTGCGTGCCAATGCTCTGAGGCGGTGCTCATTTTTAGGCCGAGCTCTTTGATTCGTTTTGGTAAGTCGCTATAAGCAAAGTCATACTCACCTTGGTGACGCAGTGGCTCGCAGGCGAGTAGAAATATATCAACGACATTATCTATATATTCTTGCGCAAGCCCTTGTTGAAAATAGCCAATTTGCTGTGCTGCTGTTGCAACACCTGCTCTATCGTTAGTATTCGCGGCAGATAATAACTGTAAGTAACCAGCACTAATATGCTGAGGTAGTTCGCGGGTTGCGCCAAAATCTAGAAGCACTAAGCGTTGATTGTCGATTTGATATTGATAATTGGCAAAGTTTGGATCTGTTTGAACTAATTTAAAGCTAAATAGCTCCTGTAAAAATAAGCTTAGTAACTGCTGAGCAGCTTTATTACGAATCGTTTGCTCTGCAGTTGCAAGTGCTTCTAGCTCTTGTCCTTCAACAAAACTCATGACTAATACTTGAGAAGAACTAAGCGAATCAACCACATTTGGAATAAGGTAATTGTCGTTGCCCTTTAAGCACTCGCTGTAGCGTTTTAAATACTTGGCTTCTAATTCATAGTCTGCTTCGTTTATAAGTTGTTGTTTTGCTTCATCGATAAGAGGCTGTATTTCTACCTCTTTGGGTAATAAGCCACTGAGCTTCAAAAGGTAAGCTAAGTTATCAACATCACTGGCAATGCCTTTTGCAATACCTGGGTATTGCACTTTAACTGCTAACTTTTCGCCCGATTCTCGATAAGCAATATGCACTTGCCCTATTGATGCCGCAGCAAATGGCCTAAGTTCAAAGTGTGATAATTGTTCTAGCCACGCATCGCCCCAGTGCTCTCGCATCACTTTGACTAATTGCTTTTGCGGCATAGGTGTCGCTTCTGCACGCAGCCTTGCTAAAATTGCAGATAGCTCAGGAGTGAGTAATTCACCGCTATCCATAGATAACAGCTGGCCCAATTTCATTGCAGCCCCACGCAGATTTGCAAGCTGTTCGGCAAAGCGCTGAATATTTTTAGGCTGTAACAATAACTCTTGTCGTGATGTTTGCTTGCCAGCCGCCCATGCTTTTGTGCCTTCAAACAACATATTACCCGCCACTTTACTAGCTAAAGAGCCAAGCCGAACAGCGCGTGAAAACCGTGATGTTGGAACAGATTTTTGTTTATTACTCATAATGTTTCACACTATTAACTTAATGCTTTGAATACGTTGATTGCTCGGTTTTAGATCCACTTTAGCTTTTACAATCTTTTGCCCATTAGCATAAAACTAAAAAAGCCGCATGGTTTCCCGATGCGGCTATTTATTTAGATTAACAACTTAATAAATCGTTTTATTGAGTGTTACTGCTTACCAGACATCAACTGTTCCATCAGTTGGCTAAAGTCAAAGCTCGCTGCTTTTTGCAGTGGTGGATATTCAGTCAATGACTTAATGTGTTCACCAAGTAGATGTTGCACAGGCTCATTTAGCCATTGCTTAGCTTGCACAATGTCTGAACGGTCTGTTAAGCCATCAAAGCTTTCAAACGGGTCCATACGTAAGTTATAGATGATCGGGAACTTTTGCTTCTCATACTGAGCGTAATAGTTTTCGCTCGTTTCGAAATGAAGTTTCCACTGCTTATAACGCACAGCCTTGATGCTTGATTCGTAATAATAAAGGAAACTATCACGCGCACTTTCGTCTGTTTTACCTAACCAATAATCTAAGTTATTTACGCCATCAATCGGTTGCTTATGCTCTTTAAGGGCTTTTTTCGCGATATTTGGTTCACCCGCTGCTGCTGCAAGGGTTGTGTAAATATCCATGTGCGATTGAATACCCGTTAGTATCGTATTTGCAGGGACTTTACCTGGCCAACGAACAATCATTGGTACGCGTACGCCGCCTTCGTAAGTTGTCATCTTTTCACCACGGAAAGGTGTGGTACCGCCGTGTAATCGAGCGCTGTGCTCAGGACCATTATCTGTTGAGTAAATAACGATAGTGTTATCAAGTACACCCATATCATCTAGCGCAGCCATTAACTCACCCACTTGCTGGTCATGTTCAATTAGGCCACTGCCGTATAAATCATGCTCTGTGGTGTACTCTTCAGCTAAATAACGACTTTCGTCACTTAAACGCGTATACATGTGCATACGACTTGGGTTAAACCAAACAAAGAAAGGTTTATCAGCTTTTTTTGCACGCTTGATAAAATCTAGGCTTGCAGTCATAAACTCTTTATCTACGTTTTTCATACGTTCGCGAGAAAGCTGGCCGGTATCTTCAATTTTTTGTTTACCCACTTTACCAAAACGTGGATCAACCGTTTTATCATCTACATTAGTTGCGTAAGTATGTAAAACACCTCGCGTACCATACTTTTTGAAAAATTCAGGGTCTTTTGGATAATCACGTTGCTCGAATTCTTCTTGCGTATTTAAGTGATATAAGTTTCCAAAAAATTCATCAAAACCATGAACGGTTGGTAAGTGCTCGTTGCGATCACCTAAGTGGTTTTTACCAAATTGACCTGTAGCGTAACCTTGCTCTTTAAGAACCTCAGCAAGGGTATAAGAGCCTGCTTTTAAACCAAGCTCTGCGCCGGGTCTGCCAACAGTTGTCATGCCACTACGGATTGGGTACTGGCCGGTAATAAGGGCAGCGCGACCAGCAGTACATGATGGTTGTGCATAGTGATCGGTAAACATTGCACCTTCATGGGCAAGTTTATCAATATTTGGGGTTTTATAACCCATTGTACCTAGGCCATATGCACTGATGTTTTGCCAGCCTACATCATCGGGGAATATTATGAGGATATTGGGCTTATCTTTAGCAAAAGCGACAGAGCTTGCTAAATACAAAGCAGCAGATGCTACGGCGAGTAGTTTTTTCATAACAGCAGTCCTTCGTGTATTGTAATAAAATACTATGTGATTTAGTTTTAAAACTGATAGTACCTATTTTTAGTTTACTAAACATACTGCTTACCGCAATTAATTATTATCAAAAAATAAAAAAAACCGCATGGTTTCCCAATGCGGTTTCATAAAATGACTAAAAAATTAAGCCTATTTAATTACTTCTAAGCCACCCATGTATGGACGTAATACTTTTGGCACGATAACTGAGCCGTCTGCTTGTTGGTAGTTTTCTAAGATTGCTACAAGGGTACGACCAACCGCTAAACCTGAACCGTTTAGTGTGTGAAGTAGCTCTGGTTTTTTCTCGCCTTGACGACGGAAACGCGCTTGCATACGACGTGCTTGGAAATCAACCATGTTTGAACATGATGAGATTTCACGATAGGTGTTTTGTGCAGGTAACCAAACTTCTAAATCGTAAGTTTTTGCTGCGCCAAAGCCCATATCACCTGTACATAAAATCACTTTACGGTATGGCAGCTCTAATGCTTGTAAGATTTGCTCAGCGTGACCTGTTAGCTCTTCGAGCGCTTGCATTGAATCTTCAGGTTTTACTAGTTGTACTAATTCAACTTTGTCGAACTGGTGCTGACGAATAAGACCACGGGTATCACGGCCATAGCTACCCGCTTCACTTCGGAAACATGGTGTATGTGCTGTTAAACGAATTGGTAAGTCGCTTTCGTCGTAAATTTCGTCACGAGCACTGTTAGTAAGCGGCACTTCCGCTGTAGGAATTAAGCTGAAACCTGGTTGTTGCTGACCGTCGTCATCCACTAAACCTAAAGTGTGGAATAAGTCACCAGCAAACTTAGGTAATTGGCTTGTGCCGTATAAGCTTGCGCTATTTACTAGGTAAGGCACATACATTTCTGTATAGCCATTTTGCTCTGTGTGTGTATCAAGCATAAACTGCGTAAGAGCACGATGCATACGTGCAACTTGACCGCGCATAACGGTAAAACGTGCACCACTGATTTTAACGCCCATTTCAAAGTCTAGGCCGTTAACATCTTGACCAACATCAACGTGATCTTTTACTTCAAAGTCGTATGACTTAGGCGTACCCCACGTTGAAATCTCAACGTTTTGATCTTCGTCTTCACCAACAGGTACTGATTCATCAGGTAAGTTTGGAATAGCAAGTGCAATTTGCTTAAGCTCTTCTAACACTGCATCTTGCTCTGCTTTAACGCTGTCTAGTTGGTCGCCAAGATTACTAACTGAATCAAGCAGCTGTTGTGCTTTTTCGTGCTCGCCTTTCGCTTTTGCTTGGCCGATAGCTTTGGAACTTGCATTACGCTCGCTTTGAAGTTCTTGCGTTTTTACTTGTAATGTTTTGCGTTTTTCTTCAAGAGCAGTCACTGCTGCAATATCAAGCTCGAAACCACGCGTTGCTAAACGTGCAGCCGCTTGTTCAATATCTTGACGTAAATATTTAGAATCTAACATGTTCGATTTTTAACCTTTTTGCATTACCAGCTGAAGGCCCAGCCAAGCCATAAATATACACACCACCACGTTTAAGGTGATATTGAGGGCCATTTTAAAAAAGTGACCTTGTTGCAATAGCAACAACGAATCCATTGAGAATGTTGAAAAGGTGGTCAATGCACCTAAAAAGCCAATACCAATTAAGGTTTTAGCTGGGCTAACAGCGATTATTTCTTTTTCAATCAAGCCGTACAAAATGCCCATTAACAATGAACCAAGAATATTAACTGTCAACGTGCCAAAAGGGAATCCCCTACCCAGCAGTTTTAGCATGGTTTCGCTAAGAAAATAGCGTAAACATGCTCCCGATGCACCACCTAGCGCAATCATCATGTAAAGTTTCAAACTATTCATAACGTTTAATATCACTTTGCTCGTTGCGCTGAGTTAAGTAGTCCAGCTTTTGTTTGATTTTTTGTTCAAGTCCACGTTCGGTTGGGAAGTAATACTGGCGATCATTAATTGCTTCTGGGAAGTACTTTTCGCCAGCCGCAAATGCACCTTCTTCATTGTGAGCATAACGATATTCAGCGCCATAACCTAAATCTTTCATTAAACTTGTTGGTGCATTGCGTAAATGCTCTGGTACAGGATAACTCGGCTCATTTTTAGCATCTTGTAGCGCTTGGTTAAACGCCATATACACAGCGTTACTTTTCGGTGCACTTGCTAAGTAAATAGTGGCTTGTGCAATAGCGCGCTCACCTTCACTTGGGCCAACACGTTGAAAAATATCCCACGCATTGAGTGCGACTTCCATTGCTCGCGGGTCGGCATTGCCAATATCTTCTGTGGCAATCGCTAATAAACGCCTAGCCACATAAAGTGGGTCGCCGCCACCGGCTAAAATACGGCAATACCAATATAAAGCGCCATCAGGTGAACTACCTCGTACAGACTTATGGAACGCTGAAATCAAGTCGTAAAACTCATCGCCGCCTTTGTCGTACTTGGCTAAGTGAGTTGGCAGTACTTGGCTTAAAACATGTTGATCAACAAGATATTTGCCCTGTTGCTCCGTGGTTAAATCAACGGCTTGTTCTAACAAGTTAAGTACTTTTCGCGCATCGCCATCACTTGCTTGGCAAAGCGCCTGTTTGGCGTTATCGGCAATTTCAATGTGTTTTTGGCTAAGCTCTACGTCTTCACGCAAGGCGCGCTCAATCACGGTAAATAAATCGGTTTGCTCAAGTGCTTTTAGAACATACACACGGGCACGAGACAATATCGCGTTATTAAGTGCAAATGATGGGTTTTCGGTGGTTGCGCCAACAAAAATAAAGGTGCCATCTTCGATATGTGGTAAGAATGCATCTTGCTGAGATTTATTAAAGCGGTGCACTTCGTCTACAAATAATAAAGTGCGTTGTCCTCGCCCAGCAAGGTTTGCTTTCGCTTCTGTTACTGCCTCACGAATATCCTTCACGCCTGCTGTAACAGCCGACATTTGAATAAGGCTTGCATCGGCATGGTTAGCAATAATTTGCGCTAAGGTAGTTTTACCAACGCCAGGCGGCCCCCACAAAATAAGGCTGTGGCATCGTCCTGCAAGAATCGCTTGGTAAAGAGGTTTGTCGGGGCTCAATAGGTGCTGCTGACCTATGTAGTCATTCAGTGTTTCTGGTCGCATGCGCGCCGCGAGTGGGCGCACATCAGGGCCAAAATTAAATCCGAGGTTACTCAAGCCTTAATCACCTTGGCTTTGGTCGTCAACTTCCACACCCTCAGGAATGGTAAATTCAAATGTTTGAGCTGCAAGCGCTTCGTTTACTTTGGCATCTTTAAAGGTAAATAAAGATTGCTGACCTGAGGTGTCTAATACAGTTAGTGATGCAAGACCTTGCTCTTTAGCATTAAAGCTAATATCTAACTTTTCAACTTGGCTCTCAACGCCTTTGTTTGGCGTGACACTAAAGCCTGCCTCTGTTGCCACAACTTGGTATTTTGCCCACTGCTCAGGATCTTTTGAGGTCAACAATACAAACGGTGTTGAATCAATTAGGCTGTGGGTATTCATAATGGTTACTTGTTCAGCAAAGCTGTCGAAGTAATAAGTTTTGTCGCCATTTGATACAAACAAGGTGTCATCTGGGCTTTGTTGTTGCCAGCGGATCATCATAGGTTGCTGAAGGGCAATGTTCCCCTCACCTTGCATGATAGCTTCACCTTGAGAATCGGTCACTTGTTGCGAAAACTGTGCTTTAAAACTTTTAATCGCAGCCAATTGTTGTTGCAACGCTTCGCTGTCGTCTGCAAAACTTTGACCGCTTAATAAACAACCCATAATTAGGGCTAGGTATTTAATTTTTTTCATTAATTTGCTCCACCATTTGGCACTAAGACTTCGCGAGCACCGTTATGACCCGGTGCGCTAACAATGCCTGATGTTTCCATTTGTTCAACTAAGCGAGCTGCGCGGTTATAACCTACGCGAAGCTTACGCTGTACACTCGATACCGACACTTTGCCGGTTTCAATTACAAATGATACTGCTTCATCGTAAAGCGGATCTGACTCTTCATCACCGTCTTCACTGGTTTCTCCAGGTAGTAAAATTTCTTCTGTGGCATCACCACTTAAAATTTCATCTATATAATTTGGTTTACCACGTTTTTTCCAATCATCTACAACCGCGTGAACTTCGTGGTCGTCGACAAACGCGCCATGTACACGCACTGGCACACTGGTACCCGGCGGTAAGTAAAGCATGTCACCCATACCCAGTAAGTTTTCGGCACCTTGCTGATCTAAAATGGTACGCGAGTCAATTTTACTTGAAACTTGGAACGCCATACGGGTTGGAATATTCGCTTTAATTAAACCTGTAATAACGTCAACCGATGGGCGCTGTGTTGCTAGCACTAAATGAATACCTGCAGCACGAGCTTTTTGTGCAATACGAGCAATCAGCTCTTCCACTTTTTTACCCACGATCATCATCATGTCGGCAAATTCGTCTATCACCACCACAATACTCGGCAATTTACCAAGCTCTTCAGGGCCATCGGCCATGCCATCTGTGTCTTTAAAAAGTGGGTCTAAAATAGGGTGACCCGCTTCTTTCGCATCAAGCACTTTTTGGTTGTAACCTTTCAAGTTACGCACCCCAAGCGCCGACATTAGCTTATAACGACGCTCCATTTCGCCTACACACCAACGTAAAGCGTTGGCTGCTTCTTTCATGTCGGTAACAACTTCACATAATAAATGTGGGATGCCTTCGTACACCGAAAGTTCAAGCATTTTCGGGTCAATCATGATCATACGAACATCATCAGGGCCCGATTTGTACAGTAAGCTTAATATCATTACATTAACGCCCACTGACTTACCTGAACCTGTGGTACCTGCAACGAGTAAATGCGGCATTTTACCAAGGTCAGCACATACTGGCTCACCAGCAATGTCTTTACCTAACACCATGGTGAGTGGTGATGGGTTTGATTCAAATTTAGGTGCGTTAATAACTTCACTTAAACGCACGATTTCACGGTGTTTGTTAGGTAGCTCTAAACCAACATAGGTTTTACCCGGAATAACCTCTACAACACGAACACTCACCGCAGACAGTGAACGCGCTAAATCTTTAGCAAGGCCGGTGATTTTGGCTACTTTGATACCCGGCGCTAAATCAAGCTCAAAGCGAGTTACAACCGGACCTGGATAAACACCCACAACCGCAGCTTGAATATTAAAATCAAGTAGTTTGGTTTCAACTAAACGTGAGATACCATCGAGCTCTTCTTGTGATAATGGATTTTTCGCTTTATCTGGGCGATCGAGTAAATCTAGCGATGGTAATGGGTTAGCAGGCGGTTGCTCATCTAGTAAGGCTTCAAACTTTTCTTTTGCCGTTGGCGGTGGCTGGTACGCAGGTTTTGCCTTTGGCATTGGGCGCGCAGGCGATACAACCGTTGTTACAGGTTTTTCTGGCTCAACGACTGGGCTTTGATCAAGCGCATTAAGTGCCGATACAGTATCGAATGATTCGTCATCAAGCGCACTAAAGCCAATTTCTTGATCAAGAATATCGTCAAGCTCATCAAAACCTTCAAATTCATCATCACTACTGCTTGGCTGTTTTTTCTGTGTTTGTGATGGCTTTGTTGCTGGCTCGTCTATGTCATCGAAACCTATAGCTGGGTTGCTATCTTGCTGTTCAAAGTTAGCGTCTGGTTCGGCTGACGTTGGTTTAACCGCTTCTCTTTCGCGATTTAACCATGCAGAAAACTGCGCGCGTAAGAAGTAGAATATTTTCATCACCCACTTACCAACAAAGTCAACAAACTGAACCCAAGAAACTCCTGTTAGTAGCGTTAGGCCGGCAAAAAAGAAACACAACAATAAAATAGAGGTGCCAGTGAAATTAAAAGTAGGCATCATGGCTGTGGCAATCACATCACCTACTACCCCGCCCGATGAAAAATTATATATGTCATCAAAATTGATGCTACTAATTGCCGTGGCTGAGGTAATGAATAACGCAAAGCCAATGACTCTTAGAGCAAGCGTGGTGTAGTCAAGCTGTAAAATACGATGAGGTTGTTTAAACAGTAAATAGCCAAACAGCTGAATGGCTACCGGCACAAGATAAGCTAGCCAGCCAAAACTAAGCAAAAGGATATCCGCAATCCATGCACCTGCGGTGCCGGTAATATTCTTAACATTAACAAATTCACCGGTTTGCGACCAAGAAGGATCGGCTGGATCAAAACTGATTAATGCACATAAAATAAATACTGCTGCAAAGGTACTAATAATTAGCCCCGTTTCTAACAGTCTTTGAACACCATTTAGGCGCATAGCTCCCTATTCCTTATTATTCTTTACTCATCGATTAGCAGTGAAATACCTTAGCAGGAAATGCCGTTTGATGCACTTTATCTTAACCTTGATGGACTGATAATGAACAAGTTTTTGTTACTCAATGTGTATTTTAACAGTTTAGGCAATATATGGGCGAATAATGACCCCTTGCTCACCTTTTACTTCTTCCATTACCACATAGGTTCGGCTTTCACTGACATTAGGTAGTTTTAGTAGAATATCCCCTAAAACATTTCGATATTCCGACATGTCGTTTACCCGCGTTTTTAATAGAAAGTCGAAATTACCTGATACTAAATGGCATTCAATAATTTCATCGTGCTTTTTAACTGCAGCGTTAAATTCTTCAAATACATCGGGTGATGTTTTAGTGATAGTCACTTCTACATAAACCGACAAACCTTGCCCGAGTTTTGCTGGATCTACCACGGCTTTATAACCGAGTATGTACCCTTCCCTTTCGAGCTTTTTTACCCGCTCTAAACAGGGTGTTGCACTTAGGCCTACACGCCTTGCCAGCTCTACGTTAGAGATCCGACCATCGAGCTGTAATTCCATTAAAATTTTACGGTCAATTCGGTCGAGTAATTGGTGCATAAGACAAACCAGAGTTTTAAACTGTTAAAATTAATTTTTTAGATTATATCACTAGAATCCAACTTAAAAAAGGTGAGACACACTGGCATGTCATGAATATAATAGTCAAAAATTTTATCCCGTTCTATTAAGGCGAAAAACTATGATTATTGGTGTACCTAAAGAAATTAAAAACCATGAATACCGTGTAGGTATGGTTCCTGCGAGTGTTCGTGAACTAGTAAACCATGGCCACCAAGTGTTTGTTGAAACTGATGCAGGTATGGGCATTGGCTTCACTAACGAAGATTATGTTGCAGCTGGTGCTGAAATTTTACCAACCGCTGCTGACGTTTTTGCTAAAGCTGAAATGATCGTTAAAGTAAAAGAGCCTCAAGCTGTTGAGCGTGCAATGTTACGCGAAGACCAAATTCTATTTACTTACCTTCACTTAGCACCGGATCTTCCACAAACTGAAGACCTAGTTAAAAGCGGCGCAATCTGTATCGCTTACGAAACTGTAACTGACGCTCGTGGCGGTTTACCTCTTCTTGCTCCTATGAGTGAAGTTGCTGGTCGTATGTCTATCCAAGCTGGTGCACAAGCGCTTGAAAAATCAAACCACGGCCGTGGTATGTTATTGGGTGGTGTACCAGGTGTTGAGCCAGCTAAAGTTGTTGTTATCGGTGGCGGCATGGTTGGTCGTAGCGCAGCGCAAATGGCAGTTGGCCTAGGTGCTGATGTTGTTGTTCTTGACCGTAACATCGACGTATTACGTGCATTAGACGCACAGTTCGGTAACAAAGTTAAAGCTATTTACTCTACTGCTGATGCGTTAGAAAAACACGTACTAGAAGCTGACCTTGTGATCGGTGGCGTACTAATCCCAGGTGCAGCAGCGCCTAAACTAGTTACAGCTGAGCACATCAAAGCAATGAAGCCTGGTTCTGCTATCGTTGACGTTGCAATCGACCAAGGTGGTTGTATCGCTACTTCTAAAGCAACAACTCACGCAGATCCTACTTACATCGTTGATGACGTTGTTCACTACTGTGTTGCTAACATGCCAGGTGCTGTACCACGTACTTCTACGTTTGCACTTAACAACGCAACATTACCGTATATCATCAACCTTGCTAACAAAGGTTATAAGAAGGCGCTTCTTGATGATGCACATTTCTTAAAAGGCTTAAACGTGATCAAAGGCCAAGTTACTTATAAAGAAGTAGCAGAAGCTTTCAACATGGAATATGTTGACCCACGTACAGCGGTTGAAAATGCATAAATAGCATTTTGAAACAAAAAAAGCAGCGAATCGCTGCTTTTTTTATGCCTGTTTGCGAATAAATCAGTTTATCTGCAAACAATGATATTGCTGATTAACGACGCTTAGTTTGTTTAGCGCGTTGATTGTGCTTTTTAACCGCCTTACGGATTTGGTTAATTTTAGCACGCTTGTCTTTACGTTTTTCAGGAATAGCCGACAACTTAGTTTGTGTTTCGCGACCTAACTGTACAGTTTTACGTAAATAGTTAACGGTATCTAAATCAAGCTCAGCCCAACCACCTTGTGGTAAACGCTTATCAAGCTCTAACTTACCGTAACGAATACGAATAAGACGAGAAACTTCTACATCTTGCGATTGCCATAAACGACGTACTTCGCGGTTACGTCCCTCAGTCAACGTAACATTAAACCAACGATTGATACCTTCACCACCAAGCGGTTTAATATTTAAAAATTTTGCTGGACCATCTTCAAGTTCAACACCTTTGGTTAATGTTCTTAAGGTCTCGTTTGTTACTTCCCCAAACACTCGCGCTGAGTATTCACGCTCAACTTCGTAACTTGGATGCATTAAACGGTTAGCAAGTTCACCATCGTTAGTAAAAAGCATTAAACCTGCAGTGTTGATATCTAATCGACCTACCGCAATCCAACGTTCGCCATCAACGCGTGGTAAACGGTCAAATACGGTACGACGACCTTCTGGGTCTTTACGTGTACATAACTCGCCTTCGGGTTTGTTATACATAAGCACACGACAAATACGCTCAGCTTTGTCTTCAATTTTCACAACGTGACCATCAACACGGATTACATCGCTTGCCTCTACACGGTCACCTAAACGGGCAACTTTACCGTTAACACTTACGCGGTTAGCATCAATGTATTTTTCCATTTCACGACGTGAACCCACACCAGCACGGGCTAATACTTTTTGTAACTTTTCAGTTTCTAAATTACTCATTCAGATAGTTCTCTCACAGAAGGATCGCTCAATAACTGGTTGATTTTACTTTCCTGAAGCTCAGGCAGTGGTGGTAATTCATCTAAACCAGCTAATGAAAAATAGTCTAAGAAAGCAGCAGTGGTGGCGTACAAGGCAGGACGCCCCGGCACTTCTTTGTGGCCAACAACTCTTATCCACTCTCTTTCTAATAATGTTTTAATTATCCCTGAGCCAACTGTAACCCCCCGTACTTGTTCAATCTCACCACGGGTTATGGGTTGTCTGTAGGCAATCAAGGATAAAGTTTCTAATAGTGCTCTTGAGTATTTCGGTGCTCGCTCTTGCCATAAGTTTGCAAGCCAAGGTGCTAAACTTGCACATGCTTGAAACCGATAACCGCTGCCAACGGCAACAAGCTTAATGCCTCGAGTTTGATAATGCGTTTGAATTTGGTCAATTGCATTATTTATGCGTGGCATAGATACGCTTAAATCAGCTAATACTGTCTCTTTTAAATGACGCTTAGACACGGGCTTTCCGGCAACAAAAATCGCGGCTTCTATGATTTCGACTAATTGTTCATCACTGATACGTTTTGCGGCCATTGCTACTAAAGGTCATTTTTACTCACTAACGCTCTATTATGACAGAAGTCGACCAAGGTTGGAAAAATTATTATAAAAAAGCCAGCGTAAAACACTGGCTTTTGGGGTATTTAATAGCTGCTTTATAAAATTAGCTCTTGTTAAGCATCTCTAACGCGTCGTCTTCGGCAACTTCACTACCATATTTATTAATGTAACTAATAAACTCATTGCGGTTTACACGTTTATCTTTGTTGCTATCCATATAGCCAAAGTGATTTGCAATGTCGTCGTCATCCGCTTCTTCAATAGAAATATAGCCATTTTTATCGTTATCTAACGATTTAAAGTCATTTTCGATTGGGTCAAATTTAGCGATTTCAGCTTTAAATGCTGATTCAGATACCTCACTATCAGTTGCCACCTTACCTGTATTTAACTGCATGTAAGCATTAAATTCAGTACGGCTGATTTGCTCATCCATATTGGTATCGATATTTGAAAAGTGCTCCCAAATAGCATCGTCGTCAGCTTCTACTTTAGAGATATAACCGTCGTTGTCATTATCTAGGCTGCCAAAATCGCTGTCGATTTTTGCTAAAGAGTTACTCGCAGAACAGGCTGATAGGCTTAATGCTGCTAAAATTGTTGATGCTAAAGTTAACTTTTTCATAAGACATTTCCTTGTAGTCGATTAGATTCACTTCGACTGTTACAAGTTGAATGCCAAAATGCCTTATTGGCTAAAATCAAGCACTTACAACCTGGTTAAGTTAAGGTTAAGCCTATGATTTAGCAAGCTTTTCATTAATTACTGTAATTTTTTCATAAAAAAAGCGCTCTAAAGAGCGCTTTTTCAATCTAACTATAATGTTGCTATTAGATAGCTGCGTTTTGGTAACGCTTAACGAAATCTGTTACTGCTTCGCCATTACATTTTAAAGTATTTAAGTTACCAATTTTTTCACGCACAGGTGTTAAACCTTTTTTAAGTGCAGTGATACAAAGTTGAGTCTCTTTTTGCTCATTTTTAGCAAACACTTCAACAGCTGCCTTTGTTGCAGCTTCTTGTGATTGTGCTTTTTTAGCAATTTCACGGATGTCAGTACCGTTACATAAAATGCTCTTTGAAAAACGTGACATTGAAATGCCATGCTTTGCTGCTTCTTTACGTGCAGCGGTAAACCCTTCGTTCGCACTTAAGCTACATAACTTTGATTCAATACGGTTATCAGCTGAAAAGTAGTGCGGGTTGCTTGCTAATGAGCCAAATGAGATACATGCAAGAGAAAGCATCACTAATTGTTTTTTCATGGTTTACCTTTAAATAGTACATAATATGAACGGGTGATTTGCGCGCATTATATAACCAAAAATAAGTAGATCAACTGAATTATTTATTTAATTTAATTATTAATACTGAGTTAACAATGTTTTTAAAATAAGCAGCAATTGATCAACATTTATTCAATTTGATTTTCGTAATTTGCTCATGAATAAGCCCTATTTTGATGGTAGAATTGCGCTAAACGAATAAACAAAAATTCAGATAGGTAATCCATGAAGGTAATCTCATTTAACATTAACGGCCTGCGCGCCCGTTTACACCAGTTGCAAGCGGTGATTGATAAACATCAACCAGATATCATTGGCTTACAAGAAATCAAAGTGCATGATGAAGCCTTCCCGCTTGAGGATGTACAAAAAATGGGTTATCACGTTTATTTCCATGGTCAAAAAGCGCATTACGGCGTGGCAATGCTATGTAAGCAAGAACCTAAATCGGTTGTAAAAGGTTTTGCAACCGATACAGATGAATCACAGCGTCGAATGATCAGCGTAACAGTGACTCAAGAAAATGGTCGCGATCTTACTGTGATGAATGGCTACTTCCCGCAAGGCGATAATATTGCCCATGAAACCAAGTTCCCATATAAGCGTCAATTCTATAAAGATCTAATGACTCACTTAGAAGATAACCACACGCCAGAGCAAGATGTTATTGTGATGGGCGACATTAATATTTCACCAACCGATCTCGACATTGGTATTGGCGAGCCTAACCGTAAGCGCTGGTTAAAAACGGGTAAATGTTCTTTTCAACCAGAAGAGCGTGAATGGTTAAGCACGTTATTAAACTGGGGCTTTAAAGATACCTTCCGTGAACTATACCCAGAAAAAACCGAACAATATTCGTGGTTTGATTACCGCTCAAAAGGTTTTGATGACAATCGCGGTTTACGTATTGATGTGATTTTAGCAACCCCAGCACTTGCTGAGCGTTGTGTTGAGTCAGGTATCGATTACGAATTACGTGGTATCGAAAAACCATCTGATCATGCGCCAATTTGGTCAACATTTAACGCATGATAGAGACGATACAATGGCAGCTCCCATTGTGGAGCTGTGTGGCTTTAGTACTTTGGCTAAGCTTTGATAAGCAAAGCGCATCCCAATTATTGGCAACACCAATAAGACAAGTGGGTGTGCTCGCGTGTGCTTTAGTACTTGCAATATTATGGCGCATTAAAGCGGGAATATTGCCGGGCCTCGAATTGCATATCTTAGGGGTCACCGCAGTGACCCTGATTTTAGGTTGGCGACTAGCTATTTTTGCAAGCAGCCTTGCAAGTCTCCTGCTGGTGTTAGTCGCTCAGTTGCCACTGCCCTTATTGCCTGTGCATTTACTGTTTACGGCATTTATACCTATCACGCTGAGTTACTTGTGTTTTGTACTTTGCTATAGCTATTTACCAAGACACTTTTTTATTTATATCTTTTTATGCGCATTTTTAACCGCGGCTGTTATCGCTTGTATCAAAATACTTACCAGTGGTGTGTTTTATTACTTATTGGGTGATTACAGTTTTATTGAGATTTCAGAAAACTATCTCATTCTATGTGCCATAATTTGGTTTCCTGAAGCAATGCTCAATGGCATGGCTATTACCTTGTTGATCACCTATCGCCCGCACTGGGTTAAAACCTTTTATGATAAGGACTATTTAGACTCATGAGTCTTCACTATCACTGCCCGCTTTGCAAACTTGAACTTACGCTAACCGATAAAACTTACCGCTGTGACAACAACCATAGTTTTGATATCGCTAAAGAGGGTTATGTCAATTTACTACCCGTGCAAAATAAAAAGTCGAAACAACCGGGTGATAACCTTGAAATGGTGCAAGCACGCCGAGCTTTTTTAAGTGCGGGGCACTACCTTTTTTTACAGCAAGCTTTAGCTGAGTTAGTGGCATCACTTAAACCAAATACAGTAATTGATTTAGGATGTGGCGAAGGCTTTTATACCCAAGCAATAGCAGCGCAATCGAGTGCCGAAGTATATGGTGTTGATATTTCCAAGCCGGCGGTAAAATACGCGGCTAAGCGTTATGAAAATGCAAATTTTAGTGTTGCCTCGATTAGCCAAGCCCCTTTTGCTGACGCATCTGCCGATGTGCTTGTCAGTGTGTTTGCCCCCTTATTTGCACAAGAACTTGCTCGACTTGCCAAATCGCAAGGCAGTCTAATTGTCGCAAGCCCAGGACCTTGGCATCTTAAAGAATTAAAAGCGTTTATTTATGCGGATGTAAAACCACATACAGAGATAGAGCCACCAGCAGGATTTAGTAAAGAGTCAATAAACTTACTAGAGCAACAGGTGCTATTGCCTGTTGATGAGATTAAACATTTAATTATGATGACGCCGTTTGCTTGGAAGTTTCGCCCAGAGCATTGGCAGCAGATAGAGCAACAAGGCCCACAAAAAGTAACGTTATCGTTTTATGTGAGCCAGTTTATTCGTGATTAAAAGTGTTCTTTTGTGAACGCTTTATCCATCTTTTCGAACATATCTTTTAAAAGTTGAGCTAAATCTGTGTAGCATGGTTTTTCAGTTGTGAGTTGTGACTGATAGCCATGTGCCTTCATTTTACTATGCAGCTCGGTATACCAACTTAACATTGCTGGTTCTAAACGAGTTTGAGCGCGACGACCTAACCACAGTAAGCCTTGAAAAGGTAACGACAGAAAAAATAAAGCGATAGTAATAGCTTGAGGGAAGTAATCACTACCTAAATAGTTTACTTGCATGAACACTGTGAACATAGCCAGAATAGGCATGACTGTGATTGCCAAGTCAGTGGCTTTGATCACTCTGAATTCAGCAAACATTGGAGCTAGCTCTTGTCGCATTGGCCATTTTTTCGCGTACTGACGACCTGTTTGCACTTGTGACATGACACCTTTTTGCATCATCACTCCTCGGGTTTTCATACTGTTTCACAACTGAGTGTAACACACTCCCGGATACAATCCCTGCAAAACCTGTCCTCGTTTTTATAACAATTTATGTCATTGACACTAACGTTAATAGTCTAAATGAGATAAAATGTTATCGGCTTAAGTCAACGAGACTTTAGTATAATTACAGCCCACCTTTGTTAAGTGTAGCAACAAAATACTTATTTACTATACTGGCAAAGAATTCTAATTATCAAGCCTTAATATACACTGACTGATATCGTACTTTTAGGACCTAGCTATGCCAACGCCCCTTTACCCACCACACCATGTTTTAGTACTGAACTGTGGTAGTTCAAGTTTAAAATTTGCCATTTTAGATGCCACCACTTCTGACGAAGTTATTTCAGGTTTAGCTGAGCGCCTTGGCTCAGACACGCCTTCAATCAAATATAAATATAATGGTGAAAAAAAGCTGATTGAACTTGCTAAAGGTCAAGCCCACGATGCGGCGATTGCTGAATTGGTTAAGCTAGTCAATAACTTAGGTCTGGCAGATAATTTAATCGCTGTAGGTCATCGTGTGGTGCACGGTGGCGAGCATTTCACTGAATCTGTACTTATCGACGATGATGTACTTGCAGCTATTGAAAAAACAGCGGCACTTGCACCACTTCATAACCCAGCAAACTTATTGGGTATTCGCACTGCAAAGCAAGCGTTCTCAGCGCTGCCACAAATTGCCGTATTTGATACTGCGTTTCACCAAACCATGCCTAATATTGCTTACTTATATGCTTTGCCTTACTCGCTTTATAAAGAGCATGGCGTAAGACGCTATGGTTTTCATGGTACCAGTCATTACTACGTTGCTGGTGAAGCAGCAAAATTATTAGGCAAAGAGCGCGAGCAAACTAATGTGATCAGTGCACATTTAGGTAATGGTTGCTCAGTGTGTGCGATTAAAGATGGTAAGAGTGTAGATACCAGTATGGGTCTTACGCCGCTTGAAGGCTTAGTGATGGGTACTCGCAGTGGTAGCATCGATCCGGGTTTATTCACCTTCTTAACGCAGCAACTTAATTACACGGCTCAAGAAATTGATGATTTACTCAATAAGCAAAGTGGCTTGCTAGGTATTAGTGAATTATCAAATGACTGCCGCACTATCGAAGAAGCCGCCGTTGAAGGCCACCCGCAAGCAAACCTTGCACTCGATATCTTCTGTTACCGCTTAGCTAAACAAATAGCTGCTTTTTTAGTTCCTCTACAACGTTTAGATGCACTTATTTTTACCGGCGGTATCGGTGAAAACTCAGATATTATTCGTGACAAAGTCATCACTCAATTAGGCTTTTTAGGCCTTGAGTGTGATGAAGATGCAAACTTAGCGGCACGTTTTGGTAAAGAAGGTCTAATTTCAAAAGGCCAAGCGCATGCGAAAGCGTTTGTGATCCCTACCAACGAAGAATGGGTGATTGCTAACGATGCAGCCCGTATTGCACAGGAGGCTTAAGTAAATGGCACATAGAATTATGTTGATCCCTATTTCAACGGGGGTTGGTTTAACGTCTGTTTCTGTTGGTTTAGTCCGCGCGCTTGAGCAAAAAGCGCTAAAGGTAAACTTTTTTAAGCCAATCGCACAGCCTCGTTCTGGCGATACAGGCCCAGAAAAGTCAACGCAAATTGTCACCCATGGTTCGCCAATTAATCCACCTACACCATTTGAGCTGAGCTATGCAGAGCAAATGATTGGTGATGGTAAAGGCGACGACTTACTAGAAGAAATCGTAGAGCGCTTTGAAAGTACTATTAAAGAAGACGAAATTGCTATTATCGAAGGTATGGTGCCAACACGTCGTCAGCCTTATGCTGGCCGTGTAAACCGCGAAATCGCGCAAACATTAGGTGCTGATATTGTTTTTGTATTAACACCAAGCAACGATAGCAATGACCAAATTGAAGACCGTTTAGAAATCGCCTCTGGCAATTATGGCGGTGTTAACCACCCTCGCGTGCTAGGTTGTATTTTCAACAAAGTAAATGCTCCTTTAGATGACGAAGGTCGCGCACGTGCAGACCTTGTTGAGGCCCATGAGCCTGAGCAACTTGAAAACGAATTAAACCGTTTAGCATCACTGCCGATTTTCAGAAAGCACCCATTTAAGTTATTAGGTTCAATTCCGTGGGATTTCGACCTAGTAGCGCCGCGTGTGCGCGATTTATGTGAATACTTAAAAGCCGAAGTCATTAACGAAGGCGACATGGCTCACCGTCGTTTACGTCGTGTCACTTTCTGTGCGCGAACAGTTTCAAACATTTTAAGCCACTTTACCCCGGGTGCATTACTGGTAACACCAGGCGATCGCTCTGATGTATTAGTTGCCGCTTGTTTATCAGCCATGAATGGCACCAAGCTTGGGGCGATTTTATTAACCGGTGGCTTTAAGCCTGAAGATCGCATTATGAAATTGTGCGAGCAAGCCATGGATACAGGCCTGCCAATTCTTGCAACAGAGGAAGATACTTGGCGCACGTCACTCTTGCTGCACAACTTCAATATGGAAGTACCATGTGATGATGACCAACGTATCGATAAGGTGAAAGATCATAACGCCAGCCATATCGACTCTGATTGGTTAGACAGCCTTGCGAAAAGTGTTGGCCGTACTCGTAAAATGTCACCGCCTGCGTTTCGTTTCTTACTGACAGACAAAGCTCGTCAAGCGAATAAAACCGTAGTTTTACCTGAAGGTAATGAGCCGCGTACGATTAAAGCTGCGGCAATTTGTGGCCAACGTGGTATTGCTAAAACAATCCTGCTTGGTGACAAAGAAGAGATTTTACGTATTGCAGAGCAACAAGGTGTAGAGCTCAACGATAACGTTACAATTATTGAACCAAGTGATGTAATTAACGATTACGTTGCGCCTATGGTCGAAATTCGTAAAAACAAAGGCTTAACTGAAGTTATTGCCCAAGAGCAGCTACTCGACAATGTGGTACTTGGTACCATGATGCTTGAGCAAGGTAAAGTTGATGGCTTAGTTTCGGGCGCTGTTAACACCACTGCAAACACCATTCGCCCACCGTTACAGTTAATTAAAACTGCACCTGGCTCGTCGTTAGTCTCATCGGTATTCTTTATGCTGTTACCTGATCAAGTACTGGTTTATGGTGACTGTGCAATTAACCCAGACCCAACCGCAGAGCAGTTAGCCGATATTGCAATTCAATCAGCAGACTCAGCCGCCGCGTTTGGTATTGAGCCTCGTGTTGCAATGATCAGCTACAGTACGGGTACTTCGGGTTCAGGTGCTGACGTAGAAAAAGTGCGTGAAGCCACTAAGCTTGCCCAGCAAAAGCGCCCTGATTTAGTGATTGATGGCCCACTTCAGTACGACGCTGCAATTATGGAAAACGTTGCGATTAAGAAAGCTCCTGGCAGCCCTGTAGCAGGTAAAGCGACGGTGTTCGTATTCCCAGATTTAAATACCGGTAATACAACCTATAAAGCCGTGCAACGTAGTGCTGACTTAATTAGTATTGGCCCAATGCTGCAAGGTATGCGTAAGCCAGTAAATGACTTGAGCCGTGGTGCATTAGTAGACGATATTGTTTACACCATTGCCCTTACGGCGATTCAAGCTAAGCAAGTTGAAAGCTTAGAAAATTAACCCTTCAAAAATTAGGCTAATTTATAAATTCTTTATAAATTAGCCTATTACCTTCTTTATACTGAGCTATTCCCATATTTATCCACAGAATCTGTGGACAAGATTTAAAGGCTAAACTGAGCAAATCCCCAGCAATCAAAATTATTGCGCTTTATCTTAACTTTGTTTACCTATACTATAAATTCAAAGGCTTCAAAGATAGGATCACAGATGTCAAAACAAACGTTACAACTTCATAGTGAAGAACTTACCATTCATAGTTTAGATGTTGATGCAACGATTGATCCTGCCCTACTCCAACAAGCTATTTTCTTTATTGCTAAAACCGCCGATGAGCTATCAATTGTATGCCCAAGTACCTTTGCAATAGACAGTTTAGATCAAGAAACTGATTGGCTAGCACTTGAAGTGATTGGCCCTCTTGGCTTTTCTTTAACGGGTATTATGGCGAACATTTCTGGTGTGCTTGCTAAAGCGTCAATTTCGATTTTTGCTTTATCAACGTACGATACCGATTATGTATTGGTGAAAAAGCAAAGCATGGCAAAAGCCATTACAGCACTTAGAAAAGACGGTTACCATGTGATAGGTGACGTTAAATAAGCCATGAGTATCGACGTTCAATATTTGCCTGAGCGCAGTCTAAGAAAAGCGCGTTGTATGGCAATCAAAAGCCCTTTTACAGGTCGTGTTAAAAGTATGGCTGAACACCCAGAGCCTTTTTTTAGGTATGCCACCGTTGGTCCTGGGATTTGTGTAGAACTAACGAGCCACAATATTATCGCTCCTTTCGATGGCACACTATTACAAGTTAAAAATGCAGGAAAAGAATATATTTTACAGGCCAAAAATGGTTTGAAAATATTATTAAATTTATCGTTTTCATCTATAGAAGAGCATATTAACCACACCAACATTGCTAAGCTAAATGGCAGTAAAATTAGCCAAGGTGAGCGATTAGCCTATTTTGACCTACGCGAGCTAAGCAGCCCTATGCTAGGCACAGTTTGCGTGCTCAACAGCCATAATCTTGGCCCCCTTTATTATTCACTATCTCAGGTCATTGCTGGGGTAGATACTTTACTCACTGTAACTAAAAAGTAGAATTTATGACTATCATGTATGGTATCAGCAATTGCGATACAATTAAAAAAGCGAAAAAATATTTATCTGATAATAATCAAGAGTTTACTTTCCATGATTACCGTAAAGACGGCATCAGTGCAGAGCTAGTTAATGAATTTGCAGCGCATATTGATTGGCAAGATTTAGTTAATAAACGCGGCACAACTTATCGCCAGTTATCTGATGAACAAAAACAAAATCTCGATAAAGAATCAGCATTAGCATTATTAGTTGAGCAACCTGCGATGATCAAGCGCCCGCTACTTGTGCATAATGGCCAATACCACTTAGGTTTTAAAGCAGCTCAATACGATGAGATTTTTGCCTAATGACTCACCCTGTTATTGAACTTGCTCAAGCGCTTATCCAGCGTGAATCAGTGACCCCTGAAGATGCCGGTTGCCAAGCGTTAATGAACGAGCGCCTTGAAAAACTTGGCTTTAATATTGAATCACTGTTTTTCACTGATACCTTAAATACCTGGGCTCGTATGGGAGATGCGTCACCGCATTTTTGTTTTGCTGGTCACACAGATGTTGTACCAACAGGTCCTGAAAAAAATTGGCAGCACCCGCCTTTTTCGGCACTGGTAAAAGACGGCATGCTACACGGACGCGGTGCAGCCGATATGAAAGGCTCCTTAGCAGCTATGGTTGTTGCCACTGAGCGCTTTATTGCAAAACACCCAGATCATAAAGGGTCTATTTCATTTTTAATTACATCAGATGAAGAAGGCCCGTTTATCAACGGTACAACCCGTGTTATCGATACCCTTGAAGCCCGTGGTGAGAAGATTGATTTATGCTTAGTTGGCGAACCATCGTCGCGAGATAAACTGGGTGATGTAGTAAAAAATGGTCGTCGCGGCTCATTAACAGGCTTTTTAACCGTTAAAGGTGTACAAGGTCACGTTGCTTATCCACATTTAGCACAAAACCCAATTCACTTAGCTGCACCGGCGTTAACTGAACTTAGCCAAACCGAGTGGGATCAGGGTAACGAGTTTTTCCCTGCAACAAGCTTTCAAGTTTCAAATATAAATGGTGGCACCGGAGCTGGCAATGTGATCCCAGGCGAGCTCGACATTCAATTCAACTTTCGCTTTAGTACCGAAGTAACCTATCAACAGCTACAACAAAGAGTTGTTGATATTGTTGAAAAACATAACCTTGATTATGAACTAAGTTGGATTGTTAATGGACTACCGTTTTTAACCGATCACGGTCCGTTAGTTGATGCTACAGTACACGCTATTAAGCAGGTGACCGGACGCGACACAGCGCTTGAAACCACCGGTGGTACATCTGATGGCCGTTTTATTGCGCAAACAGGTGCCAAAGTCATTGAGCTGGGCCCTCGTAATGAAACCATTCATAAAGTAAACGAATGTGTTAGCACAGATGATTTAATTCAGCTTGCAGATATTTATGAAATCATTTTAGAGCAACTGCTTACATGAACCAAACCGAGCTTAAACAATGCGCCACAGGGTTAAGTAGCTCACATTTAGTTGGGCTACAAAACCACCGCTTGCATGGTGATATTGTTGATGACTTTTTAGCCCTTCAACAAGGCGCGAAAGAAGCAGGTATTGATTTGGCGATAGCCTCAAGCTTTCGCGATTTTCATCGTCAAAGTGCTATTTGGAATGCTAAATTTCAGGGTCTTCGCCCAGTTTATACTCTTGAGCAAAAAACGGTAGACTTACAACGTTTAACTGATACTGAAAAGTGTCACGCGATTATGCTTTACTCTGCACTACCGGGGGCAAGCAGGCATCACTTTGGTACCGACCTCGACATCTACGATACCCGCCCTATTGACGATGATTATCAACTGCAATTAACACCTGATGAGTATTCGACCACAGGACCATTTACTAAGCTTGCTGAATGGCTTGATAATAACCTTGAAAAGTATGGTTTTTATCGCCCCTATCAAGAATATAAAGGCGGGGTTGCCCCTGAGCCTTGGCATATTAGCCATATCAGAGCTTCAGCAAAGATGATGCAGTATTTGTCAGTTGAAACATTACAGCAATGTATTGAACAAAGTGAGCTTAGCGGCAAACAAGCGATTTTAACTGAACTTAACACGCTTTATGAACGCTACATATTAAATATCAATGCCCCTAAATCTAAAGACTGCGCTTTTTAGCCATTAAAAACACCAAAACAGCGCCAAGAATTAAGGCGCTGGCTATTATTAAACGCGTTGTCAGTTGCTCATCTAAAAATAGCACCCCCGCTATTGTAGCAAGCACTGGGACTGTTAGTTGTACCACACCCGCTTGGCTACTTTTTAGTTTTGGTAGTGCAACATACCAAATACTGTAACCGACTCCTGATGCAAGTGCTCCTGAGGCTACAGCTAAGCAAATCCCTGTAGCTGAGACTGCTTGCCAATCTAAAGCAACTACAAGGACTAAAATCGGCACAAGTATTAAACTTCTTAAAAAGTTAAAACTAGTTGCTTGCAGCGGTGATCTGCATGATTTTCCACGAATGCTGTAAATTCCCCACGCTACGCCACTTATTGCCATAAGCATAGCGGGTAAAAAAGAGGGCATTGTTGCAGAGGGCAACATTAAATAAATAAAGCCAGCAAAGGCTACAAACAACGCCCCCCACTGCACTTTACTAAGCGGCTCTTTGTTAAAAACACTGTGGCCTATCATAGTCAGTTGCACCGCAGAAAATAAAATAAGTGCGCCCGTGCCGGTATTTAAATCAACGTAGGCAACTGAAAAGCAGAGCGCGTAAACAAATAAACTAAGCGCACTAATATTGTTACCTTTATCGGTTAAAGGCTTAGCTCTTTGCGATTTTAATTGCCACTGCAACAGTATAAGCAGCATCAATGCCCCACTTACCAAGCGTAAGGCAGTGAAACTTAATGGGTCAATATCACCACTTTGTAATGCCATACGACACAGCAAGGAGTTAGCTGCAAACGCACACAGTGCAATTAAAGTATAGAGTACAGTACTTAACAAATGTGGTGTTCCTTTAACATTAAAAAACACTAGACCAGTAAGTTGTCTATTAACTTACGATTTTTTACATAATTTATCATAGAAGGTTAAGCCGCGTATGCTAATCTGAGTACATTGTTTAAAAGGAGTGTTCAGTGCATCGACGTTTATTTATTGGCGCTGTTTTACTGTTATCAGGCTGCAGTACCATAGGTATTACTGATCTATTCCAAGATTATGCGACGCAGCTAAGACCTGTGCGCCAAGCTGTATCTCAAAATAATATAGAAAATGCGCAGCAATTGTTGCCGAGCAATAGCCGTAGCCACAGTAACTATTTATTGAATCAGCTTGAAACTGCTCGTCTTGAATTTTTAGCGAAACAGAATTCTCAGGCCAATGAGACCTTTGAAACTGTTTATCAAAACATGGAAAAAAAGCGTCAAGCAGCCAAAATACAACTAAGCACAAGTCTTGAACAAACAAATTCATTATTAACAAATGATTCAGTGATTGGTTATGAGCCTGCTGCCTATGAAATGACCATGTTACATAGCTACAAAGCACTGAGCTACGTATTTGATAACCAACTTGAATCAGCATTAGTTGAAGTTAGACGCGCAAATAAAGTACAAGAAGATGCATTAAAAGACAACCAAGCTGTACTTGATGAACAAGCAGAAAATGCAGCTGAGGGTTATCCCGATATGGCCGAGTTAATTGGCAATGTTAAAAATGGTTTTCAAAATGCCTTTACTTTCTATTTGTCGGGCCTGCTTTATGAGGCGGATAAACAGTTTGATGATGCCTATATCGACTATAAAAAAGCGCTCGAAATAAATAGCGATAATAGCTACCTACAACAAACTGTTTTACGACTTGCTAAAAAACAAGGCTTTGAGCAAGACTTTGAAGAATTTAGTAAACGCTTTGGTGAACTTAAGCAGCATAAGCCAAACACGGGCCAAGTAATTGTAATTGCAGAGCAAGGTTTAATACCAGCAAGACAAGAGTTTCAATTACGCTTGCCTATTTATTCGTCCCGTGGAGATGCGCGTTTTTATAGTATTGCTATGCCTGTATACCGCGGCGCACCTTATGCAAATAACGACAAGAACATTACATTGGATGGCGACAACTTCATCCTTAAACCAATCGTTAGGCTCGAGGCACTAGCAGCGAAAACACTTAAAGATCAAAGTACCGGAAGAATTACCAGACAAGTAATGCGCTTGGTTGCAAAAGAAAAGATGCGTGCTGAACTGGCAAGAAGCGGCGGCGATGTGGGTAATATTTTAGCCAATATATATAACATGGCCTCTGAACAAGCAGATACAAGAAGTTGGCTTACCTTACCAAGTCAATTAAGTATTGCTCAAAATACCATGACAACTGGTGAACATGTTTTATCTGTACCAGGTCGTGGCGAAATAAACTTTTCGGTTAGTAAGCAAGGGTTAACCTTAATTTTCCTAACCTCTATTAATAGCTACTATGACACACATGTCGTTCAACTTTAGGAGCAATGATGAAATATTTAGTGCCACTATTAACCATTTTACTTGTTGCGGCCTGCTCCTCACGCCCGACCACTTCTGGCATTGGTGTTGAGCAAACTGCAAAACAATATAACCAACAATTGATCGTTAATAACCCAGAACTAGGGCAAAAACTTGCAATTACAGATGTAAAAACACGCCAAACAAACGGCTTAACAGATGTGGTTGTGACATTGGCAAGCCAATATAAAAAATCACAGTATTTACAGTACCAATTTACTTGGTATGACGCTGATGGTTTTGTTATACGCGGCAATCACTCTCCTTGGCAACCCATTACCTTATTTGGATTTGCTAAAACACAGTTACCGGGCTTAGCCCCGACAGCAAATGCTGTCACCTTCTCGCTTGCAGTGCGTGAAGTGTCAACAGAAGCACAAGAATTTGAAGATTAAGGAAACCATGATGAAATTACTTTCTGTTAAATCGGCTGCGGCCATTGCGATAACTAGCACTTTGCTGCTTTCTGGTTGTGCCAATAAAGCGGTGGTTAGCTACGGCGATGCTCAAGCTGTTGAAACAACTGATATCAACTTTGGATCAACCGATCTACAAAAAGTAGCAAGCCAAATGACAGACTCGTTACTTGCTTCACCTGTGGTTGGCACAATGACAGCAAATAGTCGCCCAGTCGTGTTTGTAGAGCGTATTAAGAATAAAACCAGTGAACACATTGATACCGAATCAATCACCGATTCAATCTCAACACAATTACTACGCAGTGGTAAGTTTCGCTTTGTTGATATGACACGCGTTGAAGCGGTACGTGAGCAACTTAATTTTCAAAACGATGACCCGCTAGTTAACCCAAGTACAGCGATTGCATTTGGTCAACAAGTTGGGGCTCAGTACATGTTATACGGCAACTTATCGAGCATTGTTAAGTCAAATGCTGATAAGGCTGATGTGTATTACAAATTTACTATGCGTTTAATGGATTTAAAAAGTGGCCTAGTTGAATGGGCTGATGAAACTGAAATCCGTAAAACACGCGAGAAATCAACTTTTGGCTGGTAGTCAGGAGGATGTATGAAATACTTAGTAACAATCCTGGTAAGCTGTTTATTACTCAGCTCCCCTAGTTACGCTGATTATCAGCGTAATAAAGCAGTGCCAGTAGAGCAGGTGTTATTTGGATCTGTGCAATCGGTACGAACGATTACTGATCAAGAGCTAGTTAGAGACAAAACTAATGGCTGGGAAACCTTTGGCGGTGCATTGCTCGGAGGTGTTATTGGTAATCAGTTTGGCGGCGGCAGTGGTCGTACCGTCGCAACTATTTTAGGTTCAATGATTGGTGGCTCTGTTGCTCACAACCGTCAACAAAACAGTCGCGTAATACAATATCAGCTCGTTGAATTAATGATAAAAGTAGAAAGCGGTGAACAATACATGGTTGTTCAAGATAAAGACAACCAGATGCTGTTTAATCAAGGCGATAAAGTTCGCCTTGTGTACCTCACCGATAACACGGTGCGTGTTGATAAAGCTTATTAAAAAAGCGAGCCTTGAAGTGACCCCCAATAGTTGGACATTCCAATTACTGGGGGTCTTTTTATGTCCAAACATCACCGAGCATTCAAGCTCAAAATAGCTGAACTCGCTTTGTCTGAAAGCTCTTCGGCGGTAAG
>NZ_JBMMUE010000025.1:0-33039 GCF_049257215.1 Pseudoalteromonas thalassia | reverse complement strand
ACCGTATACTTTTGCAAGTACGTTAGTGATTGCTGCTGTTAGAGTTGTTTTACCGTGGTCAACGTGGCCGATTGTACCAACGTTTACGTGCGGTTTTACGCGTTCAAACTTTTCTTTTGCCATCTTAAAAAATTCCTATAAAGAAATTAACGCCTGACCCACTATTGGGCCAGACAAGCTAAATCATATAACAGCGCGAGCTGCAATTATTGCATCTGCAACGTTCTTAGCGGCTTCTGCATACTTCAAAAACTCCATAGAGTAAGATGCACGGCCTTGTGTTGCAGATCGCAGATCAGTTGCATAACCAAACATTTCAGAAAGTGGGACTTGCGCATTAATTTGCTTAAGACCACCGAATGCTTCTTCCATGCCTTCGATCATGCCGCGGCGACGATTTAAGTCACCAACTACATCACCCATGTTTTCTTCAGGAGTGATAACTTCAACCTTCATTACTGGTTCTAGAAGAGCTGGGTTTGCTTCAAGCGCACCTTTCTTCATCGCCATTGAACCTGCAATCTTAAATGCCATCTCATTCGAGTCTACATCATGGAATGAACCATCAAATAGAGTCGCTTTAACGCCAAGTAATGGGTAGCCTGCCAGCACACCTTGAGCCATTTGCTCTTGGATGCCTTTATCTACCGCAGGGATGTATTCTTTAGGAACCGCACCACCAACAACTTCGTTAACGAACTCGTAAATTGGCGCATCATTTTCCGAAATATCCATCGGTTCAAGTTTAAGCCAGACGTGACCATATTGACCACGACCACCTGATTGACGTACGAACTTCCCTTCAACTTCAACAGCTGAACGGATAGCTTCACGGTATGCTACCTGCGGCTTACCAACGTTACATTCAACACTGAATTCACGTTTCATACGGTCGACAATGATATCAAGGTGAAGTTCACCCATACCAGAAATAATAGTCTGGCCTGATTCTTCGTCAGTTTGTACTCTGAAAGACGGATCTTCTGCCGCTAGTTTACCTAACGCGATACCCATCTTATCTTGGTCAGCGATTGTGCGAGGCTCAACCGCAACAGAGATAACTGGTTCTGGGAACTCCATACGCTCAAGCGTAATGATTGAGTTCGGATCACACAGTGTTTCACCTGTTGTTACGTCTTTAAGACCAATAGCCGCTGCGATGTCGCCTGCGTAGACTACTTTGATCTCTTCACGTGAGTTTGAATGCATCTGAACGATACGACCAAGTCGCTCACGCTTACTTTTAACTGGGTTGTATACCGCGTCACCCTGTTTAACAGTACCAGAGTAAACACGGAAGAAGGTCAAGGTGCCAACGAACGGGTCTGTCGCAATCTTAAAAGCAAGTGCGGCAAACGGTGCGTTGTCATCAGCAGGACGTTCATCCTCGGTACCATCTTCTAAGATACCTTGGATTTGTTTCACTTGTGTTGGTGCAGGCATATATTCAATAACGGCATCAAGCACAGCTTGAACACCTTTATTTTTAAATGCACTACCACACGTCATTGGAACAATTTCGTTTGCTAATGTACGCTGACGTAAAGCTGCTTTAATTTCAGCTTCAGTCAGTTCTTCACCTTCTAGATATTTATCCATTAGTTCTTCTGAGGCTTCAGCAGCGCTCTCAACTAAGTGAGAACGCCATTCTTCTGCAAGCTCAAGAAGTTCTGCCGGAATTG
Source organism: Pseudoalteromonas thalassia (assembly GCF_049257215.1). NCBI lineage: Bacteria > Pseudomonadati > Pseudomonadota > Gammaproteobacteria > Alteromonadales > Pseudoalteromonadaceae > Pseudoalteromonas > Pseudoalteromonas thalassia. The sequence continues at coordinate 31,357 of NZ_JBMMUE010000025.1, read as the reverse complement.
CCTCATAAGAGAAAGTCATGCCTTGATCTTCGGCATTCCAGTTAATGGCTTTCATCTTAATAAGGTCAATAACACCTTTAAAGTCGTCTTCAGCACCAATTGGTAGCTGAATTGGAACAGGCGTTGCTCCAAGACGAGATTTCACCTGGCTAACCACTGTTAAGAAGTCAGCGCCAGTGCGATCCATTTTATTTACGAAGATCATGCGAGGAACTTCGTATTTGTTCGCTTGACGCCAAACTGTCTCAGTTTGCGGCTGTACACCAGATGAAGCACAAAGAACAACTACCGCACCATCTAGTACGCGTAAAGAACGCTCTACTTCGATAGTGAAATCTACGTGTCCTGGAGTATCAATGATATTGATACGATGGTCGTCAAATTGAGCGTCCATCCCTTTCCAGAAACACGTTGTTGCAGCAGAAGTGATTGTGATACCACGCTCTTGTTCCTGCTCCATCCAATCCATAGTTGCAGCACCATCATGTACTTCACCGATCTTATGAGAAAGACCTGTGTAGAACAGAACACGTTCTGTTGTTGTGGTTTTACCTGCATCTACGTGAGCGCAAATACCGATATTGCGATAGCGCTCAAGTGGAGTTGTACGTGCCATATGATCCTCTTAAAGGTTAAGGACAGATTACCAACGGTAATGAGCGAATGCTTTATTCGCTTCAGCCATACGGTGAACGTCTTCACGTTTCTTAACCGCAGTGCCTTTGTTGTCAGCAGCGTCAACGATTTCTTGAGCTAAACGTAAGCCCATAGATTTTTCGCCACGCTTACGTGCAGCGTCTACTAACCAACGCATACCTAATGCGTTGCGACGTACTGGACGTACTTCAACTGGTACTTGGTACGTTGAACCACCAACACGGCGAGATTTAACCTCTACCTGTGGGCGAACGTTTTCAAGTGCAGCTTCAAAGATTTCTAGGTGCGACTTGCCTGATTTCTCAGCAGCCACGTCTAACGCACCATAAACGATTTTTTCAGCAGTAGATTTCTTGCCGTCTAACATTACTACGTTAACGAATTTAGCAAGAAGTTCCGATCCGAACTTAGGATCTGGAAGAATTTTACGTTGACCTATTACGCGTCTTCTAGGCATTTTGTATCTCCGGTATCTTCAGGTTTGCTCTTTTAGAGTCAATACCCAAAACAATTAATTTAAAAATTTAGTGCTTGGCCTTACTAACGGAGAACCATTAGCCCTTAGGGCGTTTAGCACCGTATTTAGAGCGAGCTTGACGACGGTCGCTAACGCCTGCACAGTCAAGTGCACCACGTACAGTGTGGAAACGCACACCTGGTAAGTCTTTAACACGACCACCACGGATAAGGATTACACTGTGCTCTTGTAGGTTGTGGCCTTCACCACCGATGTAAGATGTTACTTCGAAACCGTTTGTTAAACGAACACGCGCTACTTTACGTAATGCAGAGTTTGGTTTCTTAGGTGTAGTTGTATATACACGAGTACATACACCACGCTTTTGCGGACACGCTTTAAGCGCAGCTGAGTTACTTTTAGTAACCTTGCTACGACGTGGCTTACGCACTAGCTGGTTAATAGTTGCCATTTAAATAGCTCCTGAAATTAAAATTACTACTGAAAAAATAAAAAATCCGCCCTGTTTACATGCTCGTTACTAAACGTGCAGGCAAATGGGTGGCGGAATTTTAATGAGCAAAGTTTAACCTGTCAACCTTAACTCATCGTAAGGCAGCAGATAACTGCCTTACGATTTCTTAATCCATTGATTAAGTTGAGATTATTGGTTTCCAGAGATATCTGCGTTAAGTGCATCAGTTAGTGCTTGAGTTGCCTCTTCAGCGCTTACTGTTTGCTCTTCAACGATTTCACCTTGCTTGCGACGGTTCAAACGGTCTTGGTGATACGCAAAGCCTGTACCAGCTGGGATCAGACGACCCACGATTACGTTCTCTTTAAGACCACGAAGCTCATCGCTCTTACCATTTACAGCTGCTTCAGTTAGGACACGTGTTGTCTCCTGGAATGACGCTGCTGAGATGAAAGATTCGGTTGCAAGTGACGCTTTAGTGATACCCATTAATTGGATTTCAAATTTAGCTGGGATCTTGCCTTGCTTTTCAAGCTCACGGTTCGCGATATTTACGCGTGCCACTTCAACTTGTTCACCGGCTAAGAACTCAGTGTCACCGCCGTCAAGGATGATACATTTACGTAGCATCTGACGAATAATTGTCTCAATGTGCTTGTCATTGATCTTAACGCCTTGCAAGCGGTAAACCTCTTGCACTTCGTTAACGATGTAGTTAGCTACATGAGTTACACCACGTAGGCGTAAGATGTCATGTGGTGATTCTGGACCATCGGCGATAACCTCACCTTTAGACACTTGCTCACCTTCGAACACGTTAAGTTGACGCCATTTAGGGATCATCTCTTCGTATGCGTCACCCTCAGCTGGAGTGATTACAAGACGCTTCTTACCTTTAGTTTCTTTACCGAAGCTAATAGTACCTGTGATTTCTGCAAGGATTGCAGGATCTTTCGGTTTACGTGCTTCGAATAAGTCAGCTACGCGAGGTAGACCACCCGTGATGTCACGAGTTTTCGAACCTTCTTGCGGAATACGTGCAAGTACGTCACCTGGGTTTGCAGTTGCACCGTCTGTTACTTCAATCGTTGTGAATGAAGGTAGACGTGTTTCTTGCAGACCACGCTCATCGCTTTCGATGATTAGTTTAGGTTCTTTCGCATTCGCTTTACCTAAGTCTTTAACAACCACACGTGTTAAACCAGTTAACTCGTCTGTTTGTGCTTCGGTATTTGAGTCATCAATATCGCTGAACGAGATTTTTGACTTGTGCTCAAGAACGATTGGGTGACTATGCGGATCCCAAGTTGCAACGATATCGTTACCTTGAACTTCTGCATTATCTTGTACCGTTAACACCGCACCGTAAGGAACTTTATAACGCTCTTTCTCACGACCAAAGCTATCGATGATAGTGATCTCTGTTGAACGAGACGTGATAACAATCTTACCGTCTGTGTTTAATACGTACTTCGCATTGTGTAACTTCAATGTACCGTTAGTTTTAACTTGTACACTGTTTTCAGCAGACGCTCGAGATGCCGCACCACCGATGTGGAAGGTACGCATCGTAAGCTGTGTACCCGGCTCACCGATTGATTGTGCCGCGATAACACCTACTGACTCACCTGGGTTGATGATGTGGCCACGCGCAAGGTCACGACCGTAACACTTAGCACATACACCAAAGTCATTATCACAAGTGATTACTGAACGAACGCGTACTTCATCCACTGAGTGCTCTTCTAAAAGGTCACACAGTTTTTCGTCAAGCATGATGTTACGCTCAACAAGTACTTCGTTTGTACCAGGGATTAATACATCTTCAGCAACAACACGACCAAGAACACGTTCGCGAAGTGCTTCTACAACGTCACCACCTTCGATAAGCGGTTTCATTGTTAAGCCATCTTCTGTGCCACAATCGTCTTCGTTGATTACTAAGTCTTGCGCAACGTCTACTAGACGACGCGTTAAGTAACCCGAGTTTGCTGTTTTAAGTGCTGTATCGGCAAGACCTTTACGCGCACCGTGCGTCGAGATGAAGTACTGTAGTACGTTTAGACCTTCACGGAAGTTCGCCGTGATTGGTGTCTCGATGATTGAACCATCTGGACGTGCCATTAGACCACGCATACCCGCTAACTGACGGATCTGAGCGGCGCTACCACGTGCACCTGAGTCTGCCATCATAAACACTGAGTTGAATGAAGATTGCTCTTCTTCTTCGCCTTTCGCGTTGATTACAGTGTCTTTTGATAAGTTCGCCATCATCTCACGTGATAAGTTTTCATTTACACGTGACCAGATATCGATAACTTTATTGTACTTTTCACCAGCCGTTACAAGACCTGATTGGAATTGTTGGTTGATTTCAGTTACTTCAGCTTCCGCTGATTCAATGATTTCTGCTTTAACCGGTGGGATAACTAAGTCATCGATACCGATTGAAACACCTGACTTCATTGCGTAGTGGAAACCGGTGTACATTACTTGGTCAGCAAAGATAACAGTATCTTTAAGACCTAGACGACGGTAACACTCGTTTAATAAGCCAGAAATTTGTTTCTTACCTAGGGCTTGGTTGATTAACTCAAACGGCATCCCTTTAGGTAGGATTAGTGAAAGAATCGCACGACCTACTGTTGTTTCAACAATAGATACTTGCTCAACTGCATCACCATCTTCAGAGCTAATAGTCTCGCTGATACGTACTTTTACGCGTGCATGTAACTCAGCGTTACCGCTGCGGTATGCTTTTTCAGCTTCTTTAGGATCTTTAAATACAGTACCTTCGCCTTTCGCATTGATGCGATCACGAGTCATGTAGTAAAGACCTAATACAACGTCCTGTGAAGGAACGATGATTGGCTCACCATTCGCTGGAGATAGGATGTTGTTTGTAGACATCATTAGAGCACGTGCTTCTAACTGTGCTTCAAGCGTTAACGGTACGTGTACCGCCATTTGGTCACCATCGAAGTCAGCGTTGTACGCCGCACAAACTAATGGGTGTAAATGGATCGCTTTACCTTCGATAAGCACAGGCTCGAACGCTTGGATACCCAAACGGTGAAGTGTTGGTGCACGGTTAAGTAATACTGGATGTTCACGAATTACTTCGTCTAATACATCCCATACTTCTGCCACTTCACGCTCAACCATCTTCTTAGCAGCTTTGATAGTCGTAGCCATGCCGCGACGCTCTAGTTTGCCATAGATAAATGGTTTGAATAGCTCAAGTGCCATCTTCTTAGGAAGACCACACTGGTGTAGTTTAAGCGTAGGACCTACTGTGATTACAGAACGGCCAGAGTAATCTACACGTTTACCAAGTAAGTTCTGACGGAAACGACCTTGCTTACCTTTGATCATATCAGCAAGCGATTTAAGAGGACGTTTGTTAGAACCTGTGATCGCACGACCGCGACGACCGTTATCAAGTAGCGCATCTACCGCTTCTTGTAACATACGTTTTTCGTTGCGTACGATAATGTCTGGTGCAGCTAGATCTAATAGACGCTTAAGACGGTTATTACGGTTAATAACACGACGGTAAAGGTCATTCAGATCAGAAGTCGCAAAACGACCACCGTCTAGTGGTACTAATGGACGTAGATCAGGTGGAAGTACTGGAAGTACAGTCATGATCATCCACTCAGGGTTGTTACCTGATTGGTGGAAAGATTCCATTAATTTAAGACGTTTAGTGATCTTCTTACGCTTAGTTTCAGAGTTAATTGTTGGTAACTCTTCACGCATTTCAGCAATTAATTGGCCAAGATCAAGTTCACGAAGCAAGTCTAATACTGCTTCAGCACCCATCTTCGCTTCAAACTCATCACCGTGCTCTTCAAGTGCATCTAGGTACTCTTCTTCACCTAAAAGCTGACCACGCTCAAGCGTTGTCATACCAGGCTCAGTTACTACGAATGATTCGAAGTAAAGTACGCGTTCGATGTCACGAAGTGTCATGTCTAGCATTAAGCCGATACGTGACGGTAATGATTTTAAGAACCAAATGTGCGCAACTGGGCTAGCAAGCTCAATATGACCCATACGGTCACGACGCACTTTAGTCAGCGTTACTTCAACGCCACACTTTTCACAAATAACACCACGGTGCTTAAGGCGCTTATATTTACCACATAAACACTCATAATCTTTCACTGGGCCGAAGATACGGGCACAGAATAAGCCGTCGCGCTCAGGCTTGAAAGTACGGTAGTTGATTGTCTCAGGTTTCTTTACTTCACCGTATGACCATGAACGAACCATATCTGGCGAAGCAAGACCAATGCGAATTGCATCGAATTCTTCGGTCTTATTTTGTTGCTTCAGAAACTTAAGTAAGTCTTTCACCTTAGCTCTCCTGTCGGAGGTTAATCTTGAGGGCGAACCAATCGCCCCTACATTCTATTCGGCCTAACAGGTGCGGCTTACGCCGCACCTAAATGGCTTAATTTTCTTCCAACTCGATATTGATACCCAGTGAGCGGATTTCTTTCAACAATACGTTGAACGATTCTGGCATACCTGGTTCCATCTTATGGTTACCATCTACGATGTTCTTATACATCTTAGTACGACCGTTCACGTCATCCGATTTCACTGTTAGCATTTCTTGTAGGGTATATGCAGCACCGTATGCTTCTAGTGCCCACACCTCCATCTCACCGAAACGCTGGCCACCGAACTGAGCTTTACCACCCAGCGGCTGCTGAGTAACAAGGCTATAAGAACCAGTTGAACGTGCGTGCATCTTGTCATCAACCAAGTGGTTAAGTTTCAGCATGTACATGTAACCAACAGTTACTTGACGTTCAAACTGATCGCCAGTACGGCCATCATAAAGTGTAACTTGACCGCTTCTTGGATAACCACCAAGCTCTAGTAAGTCTTTGATCTCGCTTTCACGAGCACCATCAAAGGCTGGAGTTGCGATCGGTAAACCACCTTTCAAGTTTTCAGCTAAGCGACGAACTTCATCATCAGAGAACGAGTCGATATCAACTTTCTGACGACAATCACCTAATTCGTAAACTTTCTTAACGAAGCTACGGATTTCGTGCAGTTCACGCTGCTCTTTCATCATTTCTTCTAAGCGCTCACCCACACCACGTGCAGCAAGACCCATATGTGTTTCTAGGATCTGACCGATGTTCATACGTGATGGTACACCTAGCGGGTTCAGAACGATGTCTACCGTACGACCTTTGTCATCGTATGGCATATCTTCTACTGGTACGATAGTCGAGATAACACCTTTGTTACCGTGACGACCCGCCATCTTATCACCCGGTTGGATACGACGTTTAACAGCTAGGTATACTTTAACAATCTTAAGTACGCCTGGTGCTAAGTCATCACCTTGAGTGATCTTACGACGTTTGTTTTCAAACTTCTTATCGTATTCAGCTTTAAGCTCATCGTACTGAGCAGCTAGTTGCTCAAGTTCAGCTTGCTTGTCTTCTTCAGCAAGGCTTTGCGTAAGCAGCTTTTCAGCGTTTAGTGATGCAATTGAATCTGCGCTCAGACCTGCGTCAATAAGTAACTTACGAGCACGGTCTAATACACCAGCTTCTAAGATACGGAACTCTTCGTTGAAGTCTTTCTTCGCTTCGCGAAGCTGCATGTCTTCAACTTCTAACGCACGCTTATCTTTTTCAACACCGTCACGGGTGAAAACTTGTACGTCGATTACAGTACCAGTTACAGAGTTTGGTACACGTAAAGAGCTGTCTTTAACGTCTGACGCTTTCTCACCGAAGATAGCACGTAGTAGCTTTTCTTCAGGTGTTAATTGCGTTTCGCCTTTCGGAGTCACTTTACCTACTAGGATATCGCCGCCTTTAACTTCAGCACCGATATAAACAACGCCTGATTCATCAAGCTTGCCTAGTGCAGATTCACCCACGTTAGGGATATCTGCTGTTATCTCTTCTGGACCTAATTTAGTATCACGTGCGATACATTGTAGTTCTTGAATGTGGATAGTCGTTAGACGATCTTCTTGAACTACGCGCTCAGATAGTAGGATTGAATCCTCGAAGTTATAACCGTTCCATGGCATGAATGCCACGCGAAGGTTTTGACCAAGTGCTAAGTCACCTAAGTCAGTCGAAGGACCATCTGCTAATACGTCACCACGTGTTACCGGCTCACCAACCATACAAGTTGGCTTTTGGTTAATACATGTATTTTGGTTTGAGCGTGTGTACTTAGTAAGGTTGTAAATATCGATGCCCGCTTCACCAGGAATACGCTCATCTTCATGTACATTTACAACGATGCGGCTTGCATCCGCATACATTACTTCACCACCACGCTTAGCAACGATAGTTACACCAGAGTCTTTTGCTAGTGTAAGCTCAATACCTGTACCTACCAGCGGCTTGTCCGCGATAAGTGTTGGTACTGCTTGACGTTGCATGTTTGAACCCATCAATGCACGGTTAGCATCATCGTGTTCTAGGAACGGGATAAGTGCTGCCGCTACAGAGATCACCTGTTGTGGTGATACGTCCATATATTGCTGATCCATTTTGCCCATAAAGGTTGATTCACCTTTGTGACGACATGGAATTAGTTCATCAACAAACTCATTGTTTTCGTTCAAGTTTGAGTTCGCCTGAGCGATAACAAACTGACCTTCTTCAATGGCTGATAAGTAATCTACTTCATCAGTAACTACACCATTTACCACTTTACGGTAAGGTGTTTCTAAGAAACCATAGTCATTTGTACGTGCGTACGTAGACAATGAGTTAATTAGACCGATGTTTGGACCCTCAGGCGTTTCGATTGGACATACACGACCATAGTGAGTTACGTGAACGTCTCGAACTTCGAAGCCAGCGCGTTCACGTGTTAAACCACCCGGGCCTAATGCAGAAATACGACGCTTGTGCGTTACTTCTGAAAGCGGGTTATTTTGGTCCATAAACTGTGATAACTGAGATGAACCGAAGAACTCTTTAACCGCTGCCGAGATTGGCTTAGCGTTAATTAGATCTTGTGGCATTACAGCGTCAAGGTCACCTAAGCTTAAACGCTCACGTACAGCACGCTCAACACGTACTAGACCAACGCGGAATTGGTTCTCAGCCATTTCGCCAACACTACGGATACGACGGTTGCCTAAGTGGTCGATATCATCAACATCGCCAACACCGTTACGAATAGCGATAAGCACTTTCATAACAGCTACGATGTCTTCTTTCGATAATGTGCCAGGGCCTGTATCAGTGTCATAACCTACACGGCTATTGAACTTCATACGACCAACTGTTGATAAATCGTAACGCTCTTCAGAGAAGAACAAGTTATCAAATAAGGCTTCAGCCGCGTCTTTCGTCGGTGGCTCGCCTGGGCGCATCATGCGATAAATTTCTACTAATGCTTCTAAACGGTTGCTTGTTGTGTCGATACGTAATGTATCTGACATGTAGGCGCCGCTGTCCACTTCGTTGATATATAGTGTATCAATCTTAGTGTGACCTGCTTTAACCAATTCAGCCATTAGCTCAAGTGATAGCTCGTCATTCGCATTTGCGATGATCTCACCCGTTGACTCGTCAACGTAGTTTCTAGCTACAACACGACCAATGATGTACTCATGAGGTACTTCTAATTGGTTAATACCTTTTTTCTCGATGTTCTTGATGTGACGCGCAGTAATACGACGACCCGCTTCAACAAGGACTTCACCGTCATCGCTCTTGATATCAAAAGCGGCAGTTTCACCACGTAAACGTGAAGGTACAAGTTCCATAAGAACTTTACCGTCAGTAACTTCAAACGCAGTAGTATCAAAGAAGATATCTAGGATTTCTTCTGTAGAGAACTCTAGTGCACGTAAGATGATAGACGCCGGTAATTTACGACGACGGTCAATACGTACATATAGGTTATCTTTTGCATCAAACTCGAAGTCTAACCATGAACCACGGTAAGGAATTACACGCGCGTTATAAAGTACTTTACCTGACGAGTGAGTTTTACCGCGGTCGTTATCAAAGAATACACCAGGGCTACGGTGTAGCTGAGAAACGATAACACGCTCTGTACCATTGATTACAAAGGTACCGGTATCAGTCATGAGCGGAATTTCGCCCATGTAAACTTCTTGCTCTTTAATGTCTTTAACTGTGCCTGGTGCTTCTTTGTCCATCACCACAAGACGCAATTTTACGCGAAGTGGAGCAGAATAAGTCACACCGCGAATTTGACATTCTTTTACATCGAATACTGGCTCACCAATACGATAACTTACGTATTGAAGCTCAGAATTTCCCGAGTAGCTTTTGATCGGAAACACAGAACGGAAAGCAGCTTCCAAACCGTGATCGCCATCAGCGTCAGGGACTAAGAATTTTTTAAACGATTCTAACTGCGTCGACAGTAAGAAAGGTATATCCAAAACTTGTGGACGTTTACCAAAATCCTTACGGATACGTTTCTTTTCAGAATAAGAGTAAGCCATGGGGTTCCTCAGCTTGCTGATCTTTGACCCGACCTGTTCTTGTAAGAACAGACTTAACTGGCATCTATGCCAAGATGTACAACATTAAATTGTTGTTCTATTTTGCTCTGCTACTTTCAACACCAAAAGAGGTAACAACTTGAAAGCAAAGAGAAAATTAGATTTTATTTGCGCTACAGGATTGTGTCGCTCTATAGCGCAAAAAGGCCGGTGATTAAATAATCACCAGCCCTTGCCTGATTTCTCAGGCAGCGAACCTAGCGTAAGCTAGATTACTTGATCTCAACTTCAGCACCAGCTTCTTCAAGATCTTTCTTAAGTGCTTCAGCTTCTTCTTTAGATACACCTTCTTTGATAGGTGCAGGAGCTGATTCAACAAGTGCTTTAGCTTCTTTAAGGCCAAGACCAGTTGCACCACGTACAGCTTTGATAGCTGCAACCTTGTTAGCGCCAGCGCCAGCAAGGATTACGTCGAACTCAGTCTTCTCTTCAGCAGCTTCAGCAGCTGGACCAGCAACAACAGCAGCAGCTGCAGTTACGCCGAATTTTTCTTCCATTGCTTCAACTAGAGCAACAACGTCCATTACTGACATTTCAGCAATAGCATCAAGGATTTGGTCTTTAGTTACAGACATTACAAATTTCCTAATTATTACGGACTAATTTTAGTCCAAAAAAAATATTACACCGAAAGTGAACAAAAAAACAGCTTAAAATTAAGCAGCTTGCTCTTCTTTCTGTACACGTACTGCTTCAATTGTTTTACACAATTTACCTGCAGACGCTTCTTTCATAGCGCTCATTAAGCGTGCAACAGCTTCGTCGTAAGTAGGTAGAGTTGCTAGCATAGCTGCGTCTACTACGTTACCTTCAAATGCAGCCGTCTTAACTTCGAATTTCTCGTTCTTCTTCGCGAAATCTGAGAAGATACGCGCAGCAGCACCAGGGTGCTCTGAAGAGAAAGCGATTAAGCTTGGACCAACAAATGAGTCAGAAAGGCACTCAAAATCTGTACCTTCAACAGCACGTTTAGCTAGAGTGTTACGAACAACTTTCATCCATACACCAGCTTCACGAGCTTCTTTACGAAGGGCAGTGATAGCACCAACTGTTACACCACGAGAATCTGCAACAACTGCAGAAAGAGCACCAGTGGCTGCTTCGTTGACTTCAGCAACAATTGCTTTTTTGCCTTGAAGATTTAAAGCCATGGGTGTTACTCCTGGTTTAATGGGTCGCCGATATTGGCTTCCCTGTTCTACTCTTCCCCATCAATGATGGAGATGCTTTTTACGGCGAGAGCCAGAAGATTAGGAAAAATCTATCTGGGGATTCACACCGTCTACGTAGGTAAAATGATTAAGGCCTAGGGCCGCCTACGGTCTTGGACGGAAGCCCAATTTATCGTTTTTACCCGAAGGCATTACGAAATTATGGACTTCAACCCGAATTCTTTACTTGTTTTGAAATTAACTTTCTCAACAAAATGGCGCAAAATTATAGTTCAAATTTCACGCCATGTAAACTCTTAATTAAGCAACAGTCGTGCTTAGTGAGTTTTGGTCAACAGCAACACCTGCGCCCATTGTTGTAGAGATAGTTACTTTCTTCACGTAAGTACCTTTTGCTTGAGAAGGTTTAGCCTTCTTAAGCGCAACAATAAGAGCTTCAAGGTTTTGTTGAAGTTGCTCAGCAGTGAAATCAACCTTACCGATAGTAGTATGGATGATACCGTTCTTGTCGTTACGGTAACGAACTTGACCTGCTTTCGCGTTTTTAACTGCTTCTGCAACGTTAGGCGTTACAGTACCAGTTTTAGGGTTTGGCATTAGACCACGTGGACCTAAGATTTGACCTAGTTGACCAACAACACGCATAGCGTCTGGAGATGCAACAACAACGTCAAAGTTCATCTCGCCTTTCTTAACTAGATCAGCAAGATCTTCCATGCCCACTAATTCAGCACCAGCTTCTTTCGCAGCGTCTGCGTTAGCGCCTTGTGTGAATACAGCAACACGAACTTCACGACCAGTACCGTTAGGTAGTACAGTAGCACCACGAACGTTTTGGTCAGATTTACGAGCATCGATACCAAGGTTAACAGCAACGTCAACACTTTCTACGAATTTAGCTGTCGCTAACTCTTTTAAAAGAGCAACTGCTTCATTGATTTCGTAATCTTTAGTCGCATCCACTTTTTCGCGGATTGTACGCATACGTTTAGTTAATTTTGCCATTATCTTAGTCCTCTACGTTCAAGCCCATCGCACGCGCAGAACCTGCGATAGTGCGAACCGCAGCGTCCATATCAGCCGCTGTAAGGTCAGGTCGTTTTGTCTCAACGATTTCTTCAAGTTGAGCACGTGTAACTGTACCCACTTTTTCAGTGTTAGGACGGCCTGAGCCTGATTTGATGCCTGCAGCTTTCTTAAGTAAGTAAGCAGCCGGTGGAGTTTTCATTTCGAACGTGAAAGAACGGTCACCGTAAACAGAGATCACTACAGGAACTGGAGCGCCTTTTTCGATAGACTCTGTACGTGCGTTGAACGCTTTACAGAATTCCATGATGTTTACACCGTGTTGACCTAGTGCTGGACCTACTGGAGGACTAGGGTTAGCCATACCAGCGGCAACTTGTAGCTTGATAATAGCTTCAACTTTTTTAGCCATAATAAATACCTCATTTGGTGGGTCATAGCCTTGTGCGCGCGAGGACGCGTACTCTAACGGCTTCCCAGTTTAAAAATTGGTTCTCACTTTTCGTGATAAAAACAAGTCGCAACTTGCCCTAACACAAAAAGGCCGCTGATTATAAGTTAATCAGCGGCCTTTTTCAAGCTTATTGCCAAAATATTAAACGATTTTGGTAGCTTTAATTTTTTACTTACTTGTCTTGTTCAACTTGACCAAACTCAAGCTCAACAGGTGTCGAACGACCGAAGATAAGCACAGACACTTTTACGCGGCTCTTTTCGTAATCCACTTCTTCAACAACACCGCTGAAGTCTGCAAATGGACCATCGATAACACGAACAACTTCACCTGGCTCAAATAATGTAGCCGGCTTAGGTGCTTCTGAGTTTTCTTGAAGACGGTTTAAGATGCGGTCAGCTTCTTTTTGGCTAATTGGCGCAGGACGATCAGACGTACCACCAATGAAGCCCATAACACGTGCTGTGCTATTTACTAAGTGCCAGCTTGCATCGTTCATGTCCATTTGAACTAGTACGTAACCTGGGAAGAATTTACGCTCAGATTTGCGCTTTTGACCTGCACGCATCTCAACAACTTCTTCAGTTGGTACTAATACTTCACCAAAACTATCTTCCAAACCTTCGATCTTGATATGCTCAAGAATGGTTTGTGCTACACGCTTCTCATAACCAGAGAAAGCTTGTACTACGTACCAACGTAGTTTCTTTTCGTTCTTCTCATCCGACATGGGATTAGATCTCCAATCCAGTTAAAAAGCCTACTGCGCGGAATAAAATGCCATCTAATCCCCAAAGGATAAGTGCCATAATCACAGTTGCAACCATTACAATTAATGTCGTATGTGTTGTTTCTTGGCGTGTTGGCCACACAACTTTACGTACTTCGATACGTGCTTCTTTTGCAAATGCAATAAAAGTACGACCTTTTTCAGTTAGTGAGGCAATGCCTAAACCCGCTGCAACAGCAACCACTACACCAATAGCACGTAATAATACAGATTGGTCTGCATACATGTGGTTACCAACGACTGCGCCTGCTAGTAGCGCAATAGCTACAATCCACTTTACTGAATCCATCGCATTCGATGGAGTTTCTACATTCGTGCTCATAATATTTTTACCTTAACTACAGACACAACAACCCTGCGCACTGGCAGGGTTAATCCATTAAAATCTAAACTTAAAAACAGACTTGTTTAAACCGATTTTTAATTTCAGACTTCACACATTGTGTAAAAGTGGCAGGGGCGGAGAGATTCGAACTCCCAACCGTCGGTTTTGGAGACCGCTGTTCTACCAATTGGAACTACGCCCCTGCAAAGTGGATGCCTATTATACTTACGCAATTCATTAACACAAGTGTAAAAGATACCCATAAGTTAAATTCTCACCTGCTGAATTAAAAATCAATATTAACATTGATTAAAAAGCAGTTTATCATCAACCCGATATAGGAACAATTACAATAAATGGACGTTCAATTTGACTGCTCAACATAGCCTATTATTTTGTTTTTTTTGCTCTATTACGCTACTGATTTGTTACTCAGTCAGCGCTCGTCCTCTGCATTTAAGTAGCTTCGATAGTCAACAAGGGCTAAGCCAAAACTCCATCAATTGTAGTATCAACGATGCACAAGGGTTCACGTGGTTTGCAACCCAAGGTGGTTTAAATCGATTTGATGGTTACGAATTTAAGCGTTTTAAAGCAACGGGCTTAAAAGGCAGTATTTCAGGTAATTGGGTCACCGCATGTCTACAAGATGAAAATAATCAGCTTTGGTTCGCTACTGCAAGTAAAGGATTAAACCGCTTAGATACAACAACAGGGCAATTCAGCACATATACTTCGTCCAGCTCACTGCTGCCGCTTAGCGATGATAAAATCTGGTCAATGGCGTTTGATAAGTTCGACAACCTGTGGCTTGGCCATGAACAAGGTAAATTAACGATGTTTAATTTACCTAAACAGCAGGTTGAACATTTCCAAATCAAGCTCTCAGGTAATCCAAATATTGTTATTCGCGATATAGTTACAAGCAATAACCAGTTGTGGCTTGCCACCAGCCATGGCTTAATAAAGTTCAATAGTGTTACAAAACAGTTTGAACAGCATGCCACTATCACCTCGGCACTATGGCACATCAACCTTTTAGCAAACCAGCAACTTTTGGTAGGCGCTAAACACGGCTTATACCTTCTCGACCCAAAAAATGACACGACCAATGAGATTGCACAATTTAATGGTGTCTGGATCACTGATAGTTTAATTGATAGCAGTAATAATCTTTGGATCACAAGTTATGGAAAAGGTATTTATTTTCTTGAAGCAGACAAAAATATTCATCAGGATATAGTGCAATATCGACATGACGCACAACTGACAAACTCGTTGAAAAGTGATTATTTATTGTCAGTTTATCAAGATCCTCAAGGCGTTATATGGATTGGTAGTGATGGCTTTGGGGTGCAGCGCTACAATCCTTCTCAACAGCAATTTTCTCATCAAACAAAAACTCTCAACGCTGATTCTCTTAGCCACAACTTTATTCGCGCTATTATCAAGCGCAGCAATGACCAGTTGTGGGTAGGTACTCGCGATGGGCTTAACCTACGAACTGAAAATGGCTATAAAAACTATAAGTCTCAACTCCCTAATAGTAATATTTTTGCTCTGCACGAAGATAATAAACAGCAATTATGGGTAGGAACCTATGGTGGCGGGTTACTTAAATACCAACAAGACAGCGATGACTTTGCGGTCTTCTCGATGCAGAGTCATCAGTTAAGCAGTAATCGTGTCTACGCAATTGCGAGTGACGGTAACGATATACTTTGGCTTGGCAGCAACCAAGGTCTTACCCGCTTTGACCCGAGCACAGGAAGTGTCCGCCACTTCCAACATGACCCTACTCGTAACAGCCTAGCTAACAACACTGTTTTTACACTCGCTTATGATCATGATGACAATGCGCTTTGGATAGGCACGCGTGCTGGACTCAACAAGTTAGATATAGACACAGAGCACTTTACACTCCTTAATGATCGTTCTTCTTCAGTAGAACAAAATGCGCTCAGCCATAATATGGTCACCTCTTTATTACTGGATAATAAAAACACTATTTGGGTTGGCACTATGCAAGGGCTAAATAAAGTCGACAAACAGACCTTTGCCGTTAAGCACTTAACAGAGCAACATGGTCTGGCAAATGACAATATTTTTGATATTTTAGCTGATAAACAGGGTTACCTTTGGCTTGCTACAAATGGTGGCTTATCCCGCTATCAACCGCATACCAACAAAATACAGCAATTTTTACCCGAACAAGGTATTCAGCATCAATCTTTTATCCTCGGCGCGAGCTTTCAAGCTGCTGATGGCGAACTCTATTTTGGTGGCATCAATGGCTTTAACCACTTTTATCCTGAGCAGTTAGATTTAACTCATACGCCACCTACCCCAGTTTTAACTGAGTTGCTGCTCAACAACCAAGCGATTGAGACGCGTTACTTTGATCAGCAATCTGATTTGCTTATAAATGCTACTAACATGCTTTCTCTGCCGCAATCATCTGGAGTCATCGGGTTTAAGTTTAGCGCTCTACAAAATCCAGCAAGCCCAAACCATTATCAATATGGCTATAAATTAGCAGGTTTTGATGAGCAGTTTCTCTATACAGACGCAAGTCTTCGCCAAGTCAACTATCCACAACTCCCTGCTGGGCAATATGAACTACTAATTAAAGCAAAAGATCAGTATGGACAATGGAGTAAAACCAAGTCTTTATTAACACTGACCGTTGTGCCGCCCTGGTGGCAAAGCCCCATTGCATACGTGGTTTATTTTCTTGCCGTATTGAGCGTGGCTTGGTCACTATTAAATGCAATTTACAAACGCAAACTAGCTGAGCAAGACAAACAAAAAGAAGTGGCGTTAAACAAATTAAAAGATCAGTTCTTAGATAACATTAGTCATGAGCTAAAAACGCCCCTGAGTTTAATCCTTGCCCCTGTCAGTCAGTTGCAACAGCAACATCAGGACACGCAATCACAAACTCACCTCGCGAGTATTAAACGCAACAGCCAACGGTTACTTGAACTGATTAATCAATTACTGCAATTAAGCAAACGACCAAGTACTGCTGTGTACACTGTTTCTCCATATTCATTAGCACGTTTTTTAACCGAGCTTACGCAAGACTTCGCCCCGCTATTTGCGCAAAAAAACTTACAGTTTAGTTTTCAAGATAATGATCATTTATTATGTGCGACTAATATTGCACCTAATCACGCCCATTCTATTTTTAGTAACTTAATCAATAACGCCTTAAAGTACACTCCTGAAGGTGGCAGTGTCAGCGTAAGCCTAACGGTTAATCAGCAACAAGCCATAATAAATATAACCGACACAGGAATAGGTATTGCTGTTGAGGATCAGCATCAGGTTTTTAAGCGCTTCACACGTGTTGCGTCAATCGAATCAGGCAGTGGTATCGGCCTAACATTAGTAAAACAACTTGTGGAAGCATATGGAGGAGAAATAACACTTCACAGCGAGATAGGTAAAGGTAGCTGCTTTAGTGTTTCATTGCCGGTTGTTATGAACACCAACCAGAGCAAAACGACCTTAGAACATCGCAGTGCTAAACAAACCCTTCTCATTGTTGAAGACAATCATGATATGACACAGCTACTGCTCAGCTTATTTAATCAAGAATTTAACTGCCTTTGTGCTGCTGATGGCCAACACGCGATTTCCCTTTGCCAAGATGAATTACCAGATCTCATTATTAGTGATGTGATGATGCCAGTTATGGATGGTTATCAGCTACTGGCTAAACTACGTGAAAATCCTGCCACCAGCCATGTCCCAGTGTTACTTTTATCTGCAAAAGCAGATACGCAAAGCCGCTTAAAAGGGCTTGACTTGTTAGCTGATGACTTTTTGAGTAAGCCTTTCGAACCGACTCTTTTGATCAGCCGCGTTAAAAGTCTGATAAGTTTACGCCAGCTATTAAATCAACACTTATCTGCACAACTAGCCGCCCCCATAGCAACGAGCCCCACAGACACTATGGTAGTGCAAAACAAAGACTACTGCTTTACTGAAAAACTCAAGCAAGTGGTGTTAGCCCACTATCAAGATGAAGGATTTTCAGTTGAACAGCTTGCCGCAGCAATGTGTATGAGTGCTCGCGCTTTACAGCTGAAGATGAAATCACTCTACTCCCTCACTCCTTCAGATTATTTACGTAATACACGCATTGAACTAGCAGCAAAGCAGCTTATTAATAGCTCATACTCAATAGGTCAAGTTGCCCAAAATAACGGTTTTAGTTCACAAAGCTACTTCGCAAGAAGCTTCAAAGTGCAATATGGGATATCACCAAAGCAATACCGAGAAAAATATACAAAACAAGCAGATTTTCGCGTCAGTGAATAAAGTTTTCGTCTGAGTACTATTAACAAACCACTGATTTACCTACTTTATATCCATAAAAATTCAAACAGCTCACACATTGTTGTTAGCCAGTTTTCTGCATGAGATATCAGTTAAGGAAAATCATATGCTCACAAAAACACACAAGGCGATCTCGCTAACGTTATTTGCAGCAGCACTGAGTGCATGTCAAAGCACGTCGACATCAACAAGTAATAAAAATAGTCCAAATGTAAATGAAGTCGCACAGCAACAATATAACGGCCCAAAAGCTCGCATCGCTGTAGCCCGCTTTACCGATAAATCAAATGATTCGCGTTGGTGGCGAAAAGAAATCGGTGAAGGTATGGCAGATCAATTAACAACCGCATTAGTCAGTACCAATCGATTTATTGTTTTAGAAAGACAAGCACTCGATGCGGTGTTATCTGAGCAAGACCTCGCTGTTTCAGGGCGCGTAAGTGCAGCATCAGGAGCAGCTTATGGTGAAATCGAAGGTGCCGAAATCGTGGTAGTTGCAGCGGTTACTGAGTTCGATGATGATAGTTCAGGTGCCAGTGTAGGCAGCGGTGGTTTTATTGGTGATGTATTTAGTTCAGTATCGGCTGGTTTCTCAGGCTCACACATGGCCATTGATTTACGCCTAATTGATACCCGCACCTCGCGAATTCTAGCCGCAACCAGCGTTGAAGGTGGCAGTAAAGACTTCGATTTCACATCAGCAGCGACTAACTTTGGCGGTGCACTTGTCGGTGGAAATTTAAGTGGCTGGTCAAACACGCCTAAAGAAAAAGCATTGCGCGAAGTAATCGTAAAAGCCGTTGAATTCTTAGAGTCAAAAGTGCCCACAACTTATTATCGTTATAATAGCGACAACACCATAGCAGCTGGCTACAAGGCCCCTGCACCACTAAAAGTAACCACAGCTGCAGCACCGGCTAAAGCGCCAATAGCATCGGTTACTGTTCCGAGTCACAGAATGCCTTACTATGAAAAAACAGACCTGGCGATGTCACGACTCAATTTAGTGTGTTTAGGTTACTTGAAGCAGCAACCACACTATGAAGAATTTGACGTTGAAGACGTAAAGTATGATCAAGCCACTGTGATTGCGCTCACTGAATATCAGCAAGAAAATAAGCTAAAAGTGACGGGGCTTGCAGATGAAGCAACTAAAAAATCTCTTGATGATACACAGTGTATTGCCAAAACCAACAAGTCACACTTAGAAAGCTTAGGTAGTATGTTTAGATTTGACTGAGTAAACTTACAGCCAGTGTTAGCACTGGCTGTATAAAGCCCTAGTTTGTACCTTTCACCAGTGGCACACCGTTGTTACCAACAGGAATATAAACCGTTGTATGGTTAGGTGACTCAGCCATCTTTAACTGCGCATTAATAGCTTCATGTTGTAGATAGTTTGGTGTCAAAGTGGCATTAATAATTTTTTGCGCCTGTGCAATACCTTTCGCTTCTTCTACACGGATCTCAGCATCTTTACGCGCAATTTCTTTTTGTGTTTCTTTTTCAGAAAGTAATTGTTGTGCTGCGAGCTTTTTCTCAACAGCATTAGCAACGATAGCCGGATAGTTAATATTTCCCACCACAACATTTGCAAGCTTAAACGGCGTTGGTTCTAAATACGCTTTTAACCGAGCTGTTACTTCTGCAGCTATTTTCTCGCGATTGGTTTTTAACACGCCACTATCGTATTGCTGCACTATATCACGCACATAAGTTCTAAATGTTTCACGAACAAATCGCGGATACCAATCTTCGCCACCGTATTGCTCAACCACCGTTCTAACAGAGCCGCCTTCTATTGAAATGACCGCATGAAAATCAAAACTAATATTTAAGTCATCGTTAGCTAATATTTTAAATGCTTCAGTATACGTGTTCGGACGCATATCAATATTAATCACCTGATTACGCCAAAGTGACATGCCGTAGTTAGCAGGGCCAATCATAGTCCCTTGATAACCGCCTTCGCCAAACACGCGTGGCTTTTCAAATACGTAACCTTCTTCACCCGCAGGTGTACTCGGATTAGTACACGCTGTAAGCGATACAGCCACCACACCTACTACTGCTAAACTTGGAAAAACACTAGATAAAAGTGTTTGTGTCCCTGAGCGTTTAAATTTCATTTTTGTTATCTCATTCCATTATAAAATTTGTAACAACTCACCACGATAAAAATCACATAACAACCAAATTTGTTGAAAGGGATGCTGCTTAGGCACATCAAGGTGAGTAAGTACTGACTTAAAATCATCAAAATGCCATATAGTACTGGCATTTCGAATTAATAACCAAGGCTGCGAAGACTCGTAATGTTTCTTAGCTTTTTGTGCCAGCAATCGATGCAAAGCACAGTGCAAACGCTCGTTACTGGGCGCTAAAGCCATTTCAGCGAGATCGCGCTGCATTGAGATAGACAGCGGGCGACCTAGCACCGCCATCGCTTCTGTCTCACTGGCATATAAATGCGCTATTTCAATATCGAGCCGTTCATCACCTTTATAACAACTCACATCTGGTTTACTTGGTGTGTTATGCCAGATATTACGCATGGTTACACCAAACTGCTTTTCATAGCAGCGTAAAAATAGCTTTGCCGCACTATGCTCGAGTGCTATTTTTTCTTGTTCACTCTCACGATTCATTTAATGTCGCATATACATCACTTAATAACCCAGAAGCGCCGAAACGAAATAGCTCTGGCTGTAAGTACGCTTCACCCATGATTGATTCGGCTAAGGCTAAATACTCAGCAGCATCAGTGACTGTTCTGACTCCCCCTGCAGCTTTAAAACCAACCTTTTTACCAGTCGCTTTAATGGTATTTAACATGATGGCTGTTGCAGCTAGCGTTGCATTAACAGCCACTTTACCGGTACTGGTTTTAACGAAGTCAGCACCGCCATTAATTGCCAGCTTAGTTGCCGTTGCAATAAGATCATCGCTTAATTCGCCACTTTCGATAATGACTTTAAGTTGCGCTTGTCTGCCACATGCCTCTTTTGACGCTTTGACATACTCTAAAACTTTGCGCTCATCACCGGCAATCAGTGCTTTATAGGGGATCACTAAATCAATTTCGTCGGCTCCGCGCTCAATGGCAAACAGTGTTTCATTTATCACTTGTTCTAAAGGCTGCTCCCCATCAGGAAAGTTTGTAACTGTCGCCACTTTTACGTGCTGAAGTTCACGCTCAGCGAGTGCCAGTTTAGCGTCACTAACAAACTGGCTGTACACACAAACCGCTGCAGGGATGCCCAATTTTGGCTCAATACTAGCAACCAAGTTATTAATTGATTCTGTGGTGTCGGTGTCATTCAGAGTTGTTAAGTCCATCAGCGCCACCGCTTGAGCAGCGATTGTTTGTGTTTTATTCATTACGTTTACTTTTTTGTTGCTATCTTAGTGACCTATAGTAGCAAATTTTTATCATTCGGCTATAAATCATAACTAATCACCATAAGGCAACTAATTTACTTGTAACTCGCCGCAATCCCTTGTTAACTAAGCCTTAAGCCAAACACAACCACCATATATAACTTTTAGCTATATAAACTTGGTTTTAATTATTTTTTACTTTATATGGAGCACTATATTCTGCTTACCTGCAATAAGCAGTTTATTCAATGTGTTTTAGGGGTGTAGACAAAGTGCAATATTTACCAATCTTTACCAAATTAGACGACAAGCCTGTTCTGGTAGTCGGCGGTGGGGATGTTGCGTTACGCAAGTGCCGAGCATTTTTAAAAGCCCGCGCCAACGTGACCTTAGTCGCCCCTGCATTTTGTGATGAACTACAAGAGCTTGCAAAGCAAGGTGATGTAACGCTTATTAACGACTTTTTCAAAGAGCAGTATTTAGAGCAACAGATGCTAGTGATTGCTGCTACTGATATCGACAGCGTAAATGAGGATGTGTTTAAGCTTGCCAATGCACGCAATATCTTCGTAAACGTGGTAGATGACCAACCTAAGTGCAGCTTTATTTTTCCATCAATTGTTGACCGTGACCCGATCACAATTGCAATTTCAAGCGCCGGTACAGCGCCAGTTTTAGCACGTCGTTTACGTGAAAAACTCGAAACGCTTATTCCACAGCATATTGGGCCACTAGCAAGTTTAGTGGGCAGCTTCCGTGACAAAGTAAAACAACGCTTTAAACACTTTGCCGATCGTCGCCAGTTTTGGGAAGGCGTATTTGATTCATCAGTCGTGAGCAAAGTTCAAGCAGGTAATACCGAAGCTGCCACAGCGCAGCTAGAGCAGATGTTAGATGCCAAGCCTGAGCCTGAAGGCGAAGTGTATGTTGTTGGTGCAGGCCCGGGCGACCCTGAGCTATTAACGCTAAAAGCACTACAATTAATGCAACAAGCCGACGTGGTTGTATATGACTACTTGGTTTCTGATGAAATTATGGATTTAGTGCGCCGTGATGCCGATTTGGTTTGCGTGGGTAAACGTTTAGGCGATCACAGTGTTGCACAAGAAGATACTAATCAGATGCTGGTCGATTTTGCCAAGCAAGGCAAAAAAGTATGCCGTATTAAAGGTGGCGATCCATTTATTTATGGCCGTGGTGGTGAAGAGGTGCAAGTTCTCGCAGCTAATCAAGTACGTTACCAAATCGTACCGGGTATTACTGCTGCTGCAGGTTGTAGTGCTTATGCTGGCATTCCACTTACTCACAGAGATCATGCCCAAGCCATTCAGTTTGTAACGGGTCACTGTAAAAAAGATGGTCAAGAATTAGATTGGCAGTCACTTGCCAAACCAAATCAGACCTTAGCGATTTATATGGGGGTGATTAAATCACCACATATTCAAGCACAATTATTAAAACATGGCCGCGGTGCAGACACACCCGTAGCCATTATCGAAAACGGCACACGTAAAGAACAACGTGTGGTTACAGGGCAATTAGGTGAGCTGGCCGATTTGATTTCGCGCCATAGCATTATTTCACCCGCCTTATTAATTATTGGCGAAGTTGCATCATTGCATCATCAACTTGCATGGTTTGGTCAAACCGAGCAAACCAGCAGCTTTGCCCAGCCTTTAACAGGCGTAGCTTAATTTAACTTTTAATCATTTTAGTAGGACGACTAACAATGGCTTTAACACACCTTCAGCAATTAGAAGCTGAAAGTATCAAAATCATGCGCGAAGTTGCTGCTGAGTTTGAAAACCCGGTGATGCTTTATTCAATCGGCAAAGATTCATCAGTGTTATTACACTTAGCGCGTAAAGCGTTTTACCCAGCAAAAATTCCATTTCCACTTTTACACGTTGATACCAACTGGAAGTTTAAGGAAATGATTGAGTTTCGTGACCGCCTCGCTAAAGAGTATGGTTTTGATTTAATCGTCCATAAAAACCCAGAAGGTTTAGCGATTGATATCAATCCATTTGTGCATGGCTCAGCTAAACACACCGACATCATGAAAACGCAAGGCTTAAAGCAAGCGTTAGACAAATACGGCTTTGATGCTGCGTTTGGTGGTGCACGTCGTGACGAAGAGAAATCACGTGCTAAAGAGCGTGTTTACTCATTCCGTGACAAACACCACAGATGGGATCCAAAAAACCAACGTCCAGAGCTTTGGAATACGTATAACAGCCAAGTTAACCCGGGCGAAAGTATTCGTGTATTCCCGCTTTCTAACTGGACTGAGCTTGATATTTGGCAGTACATCTACCAAGAAAACATTGAAATGGTTCCACTTTATCTTGCCAAAGAGCGCCCTGTAGTTGAGCGTAACGGCACGCTTATTATGGTTGATGACGAGCGTATGCCTTTAGAAGAAGGTGAAGTACCGCAAATGAAATCGGTCCGTTTCCGTACTCTTGGTTGTTACCCGCTAACGGGTGCTGTGGAATCAACAGCAGGAACCTTAACTGAAATTATTGAAGAGATGCTGCTTTCTACCTCTTCTGAGCGTGAAGGCCGCGTGATTGATCACGACTCTGCTGGTTCAATGGAAAAGAAAAAACGTGAGGGCTATTTCTAATGTCTAAAACAAACGACACGATTAATGAAGTAAGAGAGCTAGGCATCGACGCCTACCTTGCGCGTCAACAAGACAAAAGCCTTTTACGCATGCTGACTTGTGGTAGTGTAGATGACGGTAAATCAACGCTGATTGGCCGCCTTTTACACGACAGCCACCAAATTTATGAAGACCAACTTGCAGCCCTGCATAAAGACAATGAAAAAGTCGGTAATGCCGGTGAAGAGCTTGATTTAGCACTCCTTGTAGATGGTCTTCAAGCTGAGCGTGAGCAAGGTATTACCATTGACGTTGCTTATCGTTACTTCTCTACAGCAAAACGTAAATTCATTATTGCTGATACGCCAGGACATGAGCAATACACACGCAACATGGTGACCGGCGCATCAACTAGTGACGTGGCGATTATCCTAGTCGACGCTCGTTACGGCGTACAAGTACAAACTAAGCGTCATAGCTTTATCTGTGACTCATTAGGTATTAAGCAGTTTGTTGTTGCTATCAATAAGATGGATATCGTCGATTTCGATGAAACGGTATACGAGAAAATCAAAGCCGACTACCTTAAGTTTGCAGAGCAGCTAAACGTTACTAATATCAAATTTGTGCCGATGTCAGCACTGAAAGGTGACAACGTAGTAACACGCTCAGAGCACACACCTTATTACACAGAAAAGCCACTGCTGGAGTTACTTGAAGACTCACCAGCAGCTGAAATTGATAACGGGTTTGAAGCCCGCTTACCAGTGCAATATGTAGTACGCCCAAACTTAGACTTCCGTGGTTTCCAAGGCACTTTAACGTCTGGCAAACTTAGCGTGGGTGATGCAGTGAAAGTATTACCATCGGGTAAAAGCTCGAGCATTAAAGAGATTGTCACTTTCGATGGTAACCTAGATACCGCTGAAGCAGGCCAAGCAATTACCTTAACGTTAAACGACGAAATTGATATCAGTCGTGGCGATGTGATTGTACCAGCAGCCTCAAATGCTGCTGTAACAAACCGTATTCAAGCTAAATTAGTATGGATGCATGAAGCACCGTTAGTATTAGGTAAAAGCTACAACTTTAAGTTAGGCAGCAAAAATACCTCGGCAGTGGTAAGAAAGATCGATCACACGATTGATGTTAATACCCTAGAGCATGGTCAAGCTGACTCATTACAACTTAACGAAATTGCCATTGTAACCCTAGAGCTTACAGAAACAATTTTGGCTGATGAGTACCATAACAACCATGAAACAGGTGCATTTATCCTAATTGATCGCTTATCTAACCTGACCGTTGCTGCAGGTATGATTGAACAATTACTTAGCACCGAAGAGCAACAAAGTAACTTTAGCGATTTTGAAGTTGAATTTAACGCATTAGTACGCAAGCACTTCCCTCATTGGCAAGCGCTTGATATAACTAAGCTTAAATAATCACCATTCGCCTGTTATAGGAAGTAAAAAGCATGTATCAACAGCTGGTATTAACAGGCATTATGCTGGTATTAGTCGGGTGCCTTTTTGGCACACGACTAAAACCTGCATGGTTATTTGTCGGCGCCATTGGTATTAGTTATTTAGCTGGGCTGATCAGCCTTGAAGATATGCTAATTAACTATGCAAATCCTTCTTTAATTACTCTTATTCTACTTGTACTCGTTTCGATAGCTGTAGAAAAAACCACGTTAGTGCAAAAGCTTGCTCAGTCTCTTTCGAAAGGTAGCCTGACAAGTTCGGTGACAAAACTGGGTTTATCAACTGCCTTTTTATCATCATTTACTAATAATACAGCAGTAGTAGCATCGCTTATCAGTGCAATAAAAGAAAGCCCGACACATTCACCGTCTAAGCTTTTGTTGCCTTTATCGTACACTGCCATTTTAGGTGGCACGATCACCCTGATAGGTACCTCAACCAATTTAATTGTTAATGGCTTTGCCGTTGAAGCGGGCATGGAGCCACTTGGTTTTTTTGATTTTACCTTGATTGGTTTAGGCGCATTGAGCGTCGGACTTATCACTATTTTAGTAATGCTCAAGTATTTACCAGATAACGGTAAAAATGACCAAGAAGTGGTGCCCTTTTACCTTGAAGGTAAAGTCGAAACAGGCTCTAAACTAATTGGTAAAAGTGTTGAGGAAAATGGCCTTCGTGAATTAAAAGACTTGTTCTTAGCCGAAATAATCTGCGGTGATAAACGTATTTGCGCGGTTACCCCAAAACAAGTTATTAAAGAAGGTGACGTACTGCTGTTTGTAGGTGATATAAAGTCAGTACCTCTGCTCACCCAATTTGACGGCTTAAAAGTTGTACACGACAAACATGAGAAAGACGTTGAGCACCTAGTTGAAGTCGTTGTTAGTCATTCATCAAAATACATTGGTAAAACGATTAAAGAAATTCGCTTTCGTGAACAATTTCATGCAGCCGTTATTGCCATTCGCCGCGGCCATGACCGTTTACAAGGTGGCTTAGGTAAAGTTCAACTGCAAGCGGGTGACTCCTTGATCCTTGCCCCTGGCAAAGCATTTTACTCGCTGCCCAATTTAAAGCGCGAGTTTGTTTATATATCAGGCCTTGATTTACAAACCCATTTAAAACCTAAGCAATCAAATATTGTGCTGGCAAGTTTTGCAACCGTACTAGGGTTAAGTATTGTTGGCCTAGTGCCATTAGTAAAAGGCCTACTCGTTCTTCTTATTGGTTTAATGCTAACGGGCACAATCAAGCTAAGTGATGTAAAACGTCGCTTCCCAATAGAGTTACTCGCAGTAGTCGGTAGTGCCATTGGCCTTGCCAAACTCATGATAGGCACAGGCCTTGCCGGTGAAATTTCGTCGGCCATGTTATACGTATTAGGTGACTTTGGGCCTTACGGCGCATTTATCGCCATATTCTTAATGACGGTTTTATTTACCGAACTCATTACCAACAATGCCGCTGCAGCGCTTTCGTTTCCGGTAGCGTATACACTCGCCGTTGGTTTTGATGTATCACCTTTGCCTTTTATTATGGCTGTCGCATTTGGTGCATCAGCGAGCTTCATTTCGCCATTTGGTTATCAAACTAACTTGATGGTTTACAGCGCGGGAAATTACCGCCTTAAAGATTACATTGCCATGGGCTTACCTTTATCGATTATTTACTCGATTACGGTTTTAACACTCATACCACTGGTATTCCCATTTCAATAACGAGAGTAAAGACAATGGATGAAAATATTGTTTGGCATAATTACGCCATTAGCAAATCACAGCGTAGTGAGCAAAAAAAGCATAAGCCTGCCATTTTATGGTTCACAGGTTTTTCAGGTTCAGGCAAAAGTACAGTTGCTAACGCACTAGAAAGCGCATTAAACCAGTTAGGCGTTCACACCTACTTACTTGATGGCGACAATGTGCGTCATGGCTTATGTAAAGATCTTGGCTTTACTGATGAAGACCGCGTGGAAAACATTCGTCGCGTAGGTGAAACTGCCAAGCTGATGGTCGATGCCGGTCTTGTGGTATTAACCGCATTTATTTCGCCATTCCAAAGCGAACGCGATATGGTAAGAAACTTAGTAGAGGATGGTGAGTTTATTGAGGTATTTTTAGATACCCCGCTCGACGTGTGTGAAACACGCGACCCTAAAGGGCTTTATAAAAAAGCGCGTGCAGGTGAAATTAAGCACTTCACAGGTATCGACTCAGACTATCAAATCCCTACATCGCCAGAAATTAAAATCGATACCAGTAAAAACAGCCTAGACCAATCGGTGCAAGAACTGGTAGCGTATTTAAAACAACAGCAAATTATAGGTTAAGTCATGAATCAAACGGAACTGCTAGAAGAAATCTTACTCCTCGCACGCCAAGCCGGCAGTGCAATAATGGGGATTTACGAAAAGGACTTTAATGTTGAGTACAAAGCTGATGAAAGCCCAGTGACCGACGCCGACCTAGCAGCTCACAAAGTGATTGTGAATGGCTTACAACATCTCACCCCTGATGTACCAATTCTAAGCGAAGAAAGCGCTGATATTAGCTGGGATATCCGTCAAACTTGGCAACGCTACTGGTTAGTAGACCCAATTGATGGCACCAAAGAGTTCATTAAAAAGAATGGCGAGTTCACTGTAAACATTGCCTTGATTGAAAAAGGTAAACCGGTATTGGCCGTTGTCGATGCACCGGCATTAGGTGTGTCGTATATTGCTGCAGAAGCAATAGGTGCCTTTAAAGATAAAGGTGATGAGCGTATCGAACTTAAGGTAACCCGTAAACCAAATAAAGGGCTTATCCGTGTTGTCGGCAGTCGTTCACACCCCTCTCCTGATTTAGCTGAATTCGTAAAACAGTTTGAAGATGTAGAAATGGTTTCAAAGGGCAGCTCACTAAAACTTTGCCTTGTTGCCGAAGGGAGTGCAGATATATACCCGCGCCTTGGCCCAACCTGTGAGTGGGATACCGGAGCAGGTCATGCGATTGCCGAAATAGCAGGTGCAACGGTTAGCAAACTCGATGGCAGCCCACTACTGTATAACAGTAAAGAAGAGTATCTGAATCCGTATTTTGTCGTATCGGCGTTACAGGACTAAAAGCGTTCCGTTAAATACCGTAGGCTGGGTTGAGCGTAGCGAAACCCAGCACCTTTATTATCATCTCAAAGTAAGTCTATAGATTTAACGCCTACCACTTAATAGTGAAGTCCACCTAGATAATAAGTCCTTGTTCCTATAATATTTTGCTCTCTTAATCTATTAAAGGAATAACCATGACGACTGTTGAAAAAGCAATTGAAGCCGGTTACGAGGCACAAATTACCGCACTTTATAAAGCCCTTTCACAAGGGGTGCTTGCTGCTAATGGCGATGAAAGTGAAATCACAGCAGCTGAAGCGCGTTTTAAGAAAGGTTTAGCATTTGCCGCAGACATTAAAGCTCGCGCACTTGCAGCTGCAAAATAAATAGCTTAATTGGGCTTATCTCAATAAGCCCAACTTTTTCCTTTGTAAGTCTCTCCTTACAGCATAGTTATTTAAATACAACGCTAAAACATGCATTCTTAGTCGCTTTTCTATATGCTGCGCGACAATTATTATTCTAATAGTGGAGTGCTAATGAACACACATCAAGATGCTATGCAGTATGATGCATCGACAACAAGTAGTAACTCAAAATGGAATCTTCATGACACCCAGTGGGTGTTAAGTTTATTTGGCACCGCAGTCGGTGCAGGGATTTTATTCTTACCAATTAATATCGGCATCGGCGGGTTTTGGCCTTTAATTATCATGGCATGCCTTGCCTTTCCGATGACTTACTTAGCTCACAGAGGCTTAGCCCGCTTTGTTTTATCATCAAAAAAGCCTGAAGCAGACTTTACCGATGTAGTAGAAGAACACTTTGGCATTAATGCAGGACGCCTGATTTCATTACTGTATTTTCTGTCTATCTTCCCTATCTTACTTATTTATGGTGTTGGCTTAACCAATACTGTAGACAGCTTTATCGTTAATCAATTAGGTATGGAGTCACCACCACGCGTGCTGTTATCTGGCCTGCTCGTTGGCGGTATGATCAGCCTAATGTTAGGTGGCGAAGCGCTCATGTTACGTGCCTTTGCAATTCTTGTTTATCCTCTCGTCGCTATCTTGTTCTTCTTATCGATTTACTTGATCCCAAGCTGGCAAATGCCTGATGTATCAATTCCTGAGTTTTCAGGTTTCATGAAAACACTTTGGCTATCAATACCTATCATTGTATTCTCGTTTAGCCATGCCGCTGCAATATCAAGCTTTGTACATGTACAGCGCGCTCACTATGGCGACAATGCCAAAATGAAGTCAGAAGCAATTCTAAAGCGCACCAGCTTATTATTAATTGTGTTTGTTTTACTGTTTGTATTCTCGTGCGTACTGTCACTATCTACAGAACAAATGGTACAAGCAAAGGCAGATAACGTATCTATCTTGTCATTCCTTGCCAATATTACTGATAACTCGTTTATTGCGACCTTAGGGCCATTAGTTGCCTTTATCGCGATTACCTCATCGTTCTTAGGTCACTTTTTAGGTGCCCGTGAAAGCTTCAACGGCTTAGTCAGTAAACAAGCGCATATGAACCCTAAGCTTGTTGATAAGATTGGCACTGTCATCATGTTCTTCGCTATTTGGTATTGCTCAGTGAGCAACCCAAGTATTTTAGACATGATGGATCAGCTATCAGGCCCAATCATCGCCATGATCCTTTTCATCATGCCAATGATTGCCGTATATAAGGTTCCTAGCTTACACAAATACAGAAACCGCTTGAGCACACTGTTCGTATTAACAGTTGGCTCTCTAGCCGTATTTGCGCTTATCTACAGCATGATTAAATAGTCAAAGCTTAAACTTTAAAAAGCCCAGCAGGGAAGCCTGCTGGGCTTTTTTGTGGTTGTTTTTTGTAGTCGTTTAATATTGAGTAGTTACAAGTTGCTAGTTAGCGAGAGTAAAGTTTGACATCTGCCTCAGGTTGGGTAGAGCGAAATCCAACATGAGTTGCGAGAGTAAAGCTACAAGTTAGAAAGAGTAAAGCTAGCAAGGGTAACGTTTGAAGTCTGCCGTAGGTTGGCTAGAGCGCTGCGAAACCCACAGCGTGGTAATTCGTCATGCACAATGAAGCGGTAAGGCTCATTAATAACAGACGAATTAGCGAAAGGTGAAATAAGCCGTTTTAGAGGCCGCTAACCTGTTAGACATTTTAAGAGTTATACCAATTCGCTTAATTAAGTGGTCTATTTTGAGGCAATAAAACCTCGTTGATAATAAGGCAAAAATTTCGTTATTTAGTTGTTCTAAATCAGAAATTTTTAACGCAGTTAGCGACAGGTTTAATCCCTCAAAATGATTAAGTATTATTGCGGATTGGTATTATTTAACCTTGGAATTATGAAAGGTTCACATGGATTATGTTGGGTTTCGCTACGCTCTACCCAACCTACCTGAAGAATGAATAAGGCACGTTGTGTAAATAGCTTAAACGCAAAAAAGCCCGACTCTTTCGAATCGGGCTTTCTCTAATTTGGAGCCTGGCGATGTCCTACTTTCACATGGCAAATGCCACACTATCATCGGCGCTGTTTCGT
>NZ_JBMMUE010000024.1:0-37608 GCF_049257215.1 Pseudoalteromonas thalassia | reverse complement strand
ACTTACCGCCGAAGAGCTTTCAGACAAAGCGAGTTTAGCTATTTTGAGCTTGAATGCTCGGTGATGTTTGGACATAAAAAGACCCCCAGTAATTGGAATGTCCAACTATTGGGGGTCACTTCACTTGTTGCGGGTTTTTTATTTCCTCAAAATCGATCACTTAATTAAGTGTATTGGTATTAACCTTTTATTCAGTCCTTCTTGATTATTGTATCCACCACAATTCATCCTTTAGTTATTATTTTTGTTTTTCGTTGATTCTAAAGTGTGGGTTGATGTTTTTTAATATTATTTTCATACAAAATTAATGTTGAGATAAAAGACAGTACTTTTAGGGAGTTGCACTCTAAAAGTAGAAAGACGCAGGCTAAGTCGTTTTTATTCGCTTGTGTACCTATTTTGACCTGTGTAGAATTGCAAAACCAACCTGTTTTTTAGTTATTTTGTATTAATTTTCACCTTTTAACTATCAATTAAAGATTTATACTCATGAAAACGATTAAGTTAGGTCCGAATTGGATTTTACAAGGAAGCACGATCGCACTGGCTATACTTATTGCATTGATAAGCAGTTTTTTTGATGCTTCGTTATTAATTTTTATATTACCTGTGTTGCTTTTTTTTCCGGTATTGAGCTTGTTAGGGATGCGTTTTTTGTATTGTTACAATGCGGGAATATGCTATTCACTGGGCATAGGCAAGCGTTATATCAATGCTGAAGACATCAAGGGTGTAGAGTTTAAATCAACGACCTTTATGACAATATTTAAGGTTTTTCTTGAGAATGGTAAAACATATAGCTTTTTTAATTGGCAAATCGATGAGCAGCTACAGAGCGCAATAACGGCTCTCTACCAACCAGATGAGCAACGTAAAGAAGCAATTTAAGCACTTTTTTACTCCATTAAAAAACTAAAAGGCCGCAAAAGCGGCCTTTTTAGTTTTTGATTTTGCTGTCTATTTTTTCATACGACGGCGTAATACAAATGGTAAAGAAAGTAAGCTTAACCAAGCAAATGAACCTGAATCATTATCTTTCGGCTGTTCTTCAACTTCGTCAGGAGTATCATCTGCTTCATCGTTAGTGATATTGATGTTAAGTTGCTGCTCTTGTGACAAGTTACCCGCGCTATCTTCAGCACGAACCATGAGTGTTAATGTATCTTGTTGTTCGTAATCAAGTACTTTAGCTACGGTGATTTCACCTGTTGCGCTGATTGCGATTGCATCAGCATGCTCACCAGTAATATTAAAGCTTACAACAGGTGTGTAATCAGCATCACCATCATAGAATACAAGTTGTCCAATAACAGTACCTACCTCGCTATTTTCAACAATATTAAACGTTTGGTTTGCCTCGATTACAGGCGCCTGCTCTGCAGGAATAGACTCTGCAGATTTAATATCAACAATCACAGGATCATGGTCTGATGCACGGTATGCGTTATCAGCATAAAGACCAGCTTGCTGTGTTGAAGACTTAAATTCAAGGTTATAGTCTAGGCTGATTGGTTCGTCCGCATTAATGTGCCAATCTGTCGCCGCAACGACCTTGCTAAGTAATGACTCAGATACTAGTGCGTGGTCAAGGCTACCAATTCTGCCAGAGAAGCTATAAGAGTAACCTAAGGTGTCGCCGTCTAATTCAGCAACTGCACTCTTAAGGCCTTTATTTGCAAATGCACGGATTGGATCTTCCATTGCATAAGCGTTCATATCACCTACTAAGATGATGTCTTCATCTTCAATGTCAGTTGGGTAAGTCGCTAACCAATCGGCATACGCATTGGCACCTGCAACACGGATTTCATTCCAACATGCTTGGCCATCACCTAAGTCAGCATTGTTGCCCTCAGCGCTGCCACAGCCACCTTTAGATTTTAAGTGTGCAACTGCAACCGTGAAGATTTCTTCGCTTTCAAGCGATTGGAAGCTTTGTGCAATTGGCGGGCGATTGCTGTAATCGAAAGGTGCTACTATGGTATGAGCAGCCTTACCAACTTCAGTTACTTTATTTGAGCGATAAATCAGTGCTGTTGTGATTGCATCAGTACCAATTTGATCAACTTCAAAGTCCACAAAAGCGTAACTATTTTCTGTATCTTCATCATTGAGTGCTGCAACGAGGGTGGCGATAGCACTGTTTTCACCGAAACCATCGTTTTCTATTTCCATTAAACCGATTACATCCGCCTGAATAGCAGTGATTGCGCTAACGATTTTCGCTTGCTGACGAATAAACTCTTCTTCGCTGTCTGCTCCGCGGCTTGTTGGGAAGCCACCGCCTTGACCGTCGCCATTAAAGTAGTTTAATACGTTAAAACTAGCTACTCGTAAATCAGCACCTTCTGCAATCTCTGGTGCATCTGTACGCGGGTTTGATGCAATAAACTCAGGTTGTACTGTCGGGTGAATACGGTAACGGTCGAAGCTGTAGCCCATCACACCGGTAATAGTATTAACAGTGTCACCTAAACGTAATGTGTTATAGGCATCAAGACCCGTGCCAGGATAGGCAATTGGGTCAAGATTTTGTTTTGTTGAACCATCATCAAGTAAGATTTGTTTTTTCAGGTTTTCAGCTTCAACAGCATTGGCTGCATCGCCTGGCAGCGCAACTTGAGTACCTTGGTATAAACGTTCAGTACCTAAGTCAACTTCACCATAGCGACCAAGACCGTAGTTGTTATTAACCACGAGAGGTTGCGCTATGGTAACTAACATACCTTCGTAAGCTTCAAGGTCTGCAACGTCGGCAACTGGCAGAGTGATAGCGGTTGCATCGGTAGATAAACCTGTCGCACAGATCTCTACTTGGCTAACATCACCTAGCTGTGTTGCGCTGAAGTATTCAGCCACGCTACCTTTAACACGTACGTGGTCACCAACAGCAACGTCGGTATCTGCGAAATAAACGAATACACCTTCAGAAGTAAGTGGGTTTGTATCAACATCAGCAGCCAGTGAGCTAATGAAGAAACCTTTTAGTTGCTCATCACCTTGGAAGTCAGCTGTAACAACACCTTCAACTTCGACCTCAGTGTTAATTAGTGGGCTATCACCCCCTTCACCTTGAATTGCGCTAATTAGCATTTTTGTTGCGCCACACTCAAGTGGTGTTACTGGATCGGGTTCAGGTGTTGGCTCTGTGCTATCACCGTATAAACCAATATTGCTGAAATCGTCTTGGTCGAATTGTTGCCACTCATCGCTTGGATTGAATGCTGATGTTGCATCAGTACGACCCGCGGTCACGCTTGCTTTACGGCGTAGAGTTTTATTTTGTGTAGAAACGCCGCCTTCATTCCATGCTGAACCTGGATCAACACCTAGTTGGCCAAAGCTATCAACAATTGCGCCGTCTTTAGTAAGAACTAATGCATCATCACCGTTGAAATAAGTGATTGTTGATTCGGTATTGCCTTTTGCTTTTAATTCATCTGCAGAGCTTGGGTTTACAATAACGTATGTTGCATTTGCAGCAAGTGTACCAGTTAAATCTAAGGTGTTATTAGGAGCACTAAGATCGCCGTTACCATTTGAGTATAAAGAAATGGTGTAACCATCAAGCGATAGTTCTGCACCTGAGGTGTTGTATAGTTCTACCGCTTTATTGTTAGAACTTCCTTCAACGTATTCAGAGATGATTAGGTTAGCTGAAGCTGGCGCGCTCAGGCTTGCAATTACAAGCGCGAGCGGCGTCAATTTAGTCTTTATCATTATTTTTCCCGTGTATGTAAGTTAATAGTCCCAAAATGGGACACATACTTTAAGGAAAATCTATGACAAATTAAATACAAATTGTTAATAAAACGGTAATAGTTGTACCGTTTTATATATTTAACTTAGCGTTGGTTGTTTTTCAACCATTGGGCTGCTTGTTTAGCAAAGTAAGTAAGAATGCCATCGGCGCCAGCACGTTTAAATGCTAATAACGACTCCATGATTATTGCTTCTTCTGCAAGCCAGCCGTTATCAATAGCCGCTTTATGCATGGCATATTCACCGCTCACTTGATACGCAAATGTTGGTACGCCAAACTCGTCTTTCACACGACGAACAACATCTAAATATGGCATGCCAGGTTTAACCATAACCATATCTGCACCTTCTTGTAGATCTAACGCTACTTCACGCAAGGCTTCATCTGAATTTGCTGGATCCATTTGATAGGTTTTTTTGTCGGCACCTTTTAAATTACCTGCTGAGCCTACCGCATCACGGAATGGTCCATAATAGCTTGAAGCGTATTTAGCAGAGTAAGCCATAATGCGAGTATGGATATGGCCTTCGGCTTCTAATGCTTCACGAATTGCACCGATGCGACCATCCATCATGTCTGAAGGTGCAACTACATCAGCGCCTGCTTCAGCATGTGACAATGCTTGCTTAACTAAAATTTCAGTTGTTACCTCGTTAATCACATAACCATTTTCATCAATGATGCCATCCTGACCATGCACGGTGAAAGGGTCAAGCGCAACATCAGTGATCACACCAAGTTCAGGAAATGCTTCTTTTAATGCGCGTACTGTTCGCTGTGCTAATGCATCAGGGTTATAGGCTTCTTCTGCAAGTAAAGACTTTTTATCGCTTGGTGTAACAGGGAAAATAGCAATAGCAGGAACACCTAATTCAACGAGTTCTTTTGCTTCTTCAAGTAGTAAATCGATAGAAAGACGTTCAATGCCAGGCATAGACTCAATAGCTTCACGGCGGTTTTTACCTTCTAACACAAATACAGGAAAAATAAGATCATTAACGGTTAGTTGGTGTTCAGCCATTAAGCGACGAGAGAAACTATCACGACGCATGCGACGCATACGTGTATAAGGGAAAAGGTCGAGTCCTGATTGGGCCATTCGTTGTGTACTCCTAGTCTGGTAGAGGATAACTCACTACCCGATTACGCCCTGTTTGCTTGGCATGATATAAGGCTTTATCGGCATAGTCAGTAAATAAACTTGGATGATTGATGTCATCAGCTATTGCACTGTAAACACCTGCGCTTAAAGTAAATTTGAGCGTTGTTCCGGCCACTATTATATCAGCATTCTCAGCCGAATTGCGTATTTGTTCAGCAATTTCTATGGCTCCATCGAGTGGAGTATTGGGTAAAAGTACTACAAATTCTTCACCGCCATAACGAGCAACTTCATCAAGTGGCCGTTTTAAATGTGCTTTGATGATATTGGCAGCTGCTTGAATTGTTTGATCACCGGTTAAATGGCCATAAGTATCATTAATTGCTTTAAAATGATCGATATCGAACATAATAATGGCCAATGGCGTTTGTTCTCGGCGAGAGCGACGAACATCCATTAGTAGTTTCTTATCAAAGTAACGGCGGTTTTTGGTTTTGGTCAGCGCATCTTCCATATTGAGCTGTTCAAGTTCGCGGTTTTTCTCCTCAAGCTCGCGCAGAGTGACTTGTAGCTCGAAAGTACGTTCTTCAATATTAGCTTCTAGGTTTTGTCGCGCTTGTTCTTGAAGCTCTAAGCGTTCTTGCATCAGGATATCTTGTGCTTTACTTTGCGCCAAAGCTGTCTGTTGTGCGGCTACTTCTGCATCTCGTTGCATTATAAAAAGCTTTATAACAGCATAGCTCAAACTCAAGCTGCAAATTAAAAAGAAAATGAAGATCAGAGATTGCTCATTGATATATAAATTGAATGGATTAAATACAGCAAATGCACTGTAAATAATGGCAGAACAAAATGCTAATAGGCCAATAATAAAGGCAATACATGGCTGTTTATAGTCGCGATTAAACTGCTTAATTGCTATCGCTGTGAAGGCAAATAGCAGAATAGGTAAGCTTAATAAGCATAGCGAAATTGCAACATAAACAGGTAAAAGCCATAACACGAAAGTGGTGGCAACAACACTCCATGCAAACCAATTTTGCACGCGGCTTAAGCGAGTCTTTTCTGCACCAAAAATGTAACGTTGTAAGGGAACAAACAGTGCACAGCAAATAAAAAACAAGCTTGGAATTGTTAATTGCTGAAATGATGCCCCACTAGGTTGCAGGTAACGATAGCCAAAGCCATAAAGGTAGGCGAGTGATAGCCATAACAACATCAGCAAAAAGCCAGTATAGGCAAAATAGCTGCGCCTTGAAAAACCATAAAGCACTAAATTAGTGATTGCTAAAGAGAGAATAAAACCCACCAGTAAACCATAAAGTAAATTGAATTTACTCTTATGTTTTAGGTACTCAGAGGGTTCCCACAGACTTAAAGGCACTCTTAGGCCGCCGTTATTTTTAACTCTTAAATAAACAACTGAATGACTTGCTTTAGGAAGCGTCAAAGACACGAGGAGTGATTCATTCTTAATTTGTCGATTTTCTAAAGGAAGTGCATCACCAATTCGCGTGCTGAATTTGACATGATCACCTTGCAGGTGAAATACACTCACTTCGTCTAGTAACGGGTTATCAATAGATAAAATCAGCGGCAAGTCATGTAACGATGTATTTTCAATTGGCAGCTTTAGCCACAAAGGACTTAAGTTCATACCTAGGTTGAGCGTTTTGCCATGGTTAGTTTGCCAAGACACGTTATGATTCGTTAATGCTTGTTGCTTTGTTATGGGATCAAGCGTGTACTCAACATTTAGCGAATGAAGAGACTTAAAGTGTGGGCCAACGGTAATCGAGTTAGCCAGCAAGTAGGGAGTAAAAAAAACAACGAAGAGTAAGCCACATAGTGACCATAGGCGCTTCATCTTAACCCTTAGTGGTAAATAATTGCTGAAAGTTTAGTGTAGTGTGTTTTGCGACATCAGTAAATTCACAGCCTTTTAAATCAGCAATTTGCTGACATATATAAGGAAGGTTCTGAGGCTCATTGCGGCGCGACTTAGGCTTTGGTCTGATATTTCGAGGTATTAAGAAAGGGGAGTCTGTTTCTATCAGTAATCGTTCGAGAGGAATAGCAGGAATGAGTGCCTGTAATTGCTCGCCTCTTCGTTCATCACAGACCCAACCCGTAACACCAATATAAAGCCCCAACGCTAGGTAATTCTGTAATGCAGTTTCATCACCTGTAAAGCAGTGTAGTACGCCTCGGACCTTATGTTCGTTCAAGATTGCAAGCATATCTTCACTGGCATCTCGCTCATGCAGGTATACGGGCATATCTAGCTGCTCAGCCAGTTGAAGTTGTCGCCTAAATACATTGCGTTGAATATCTCGAGGAGAGAAATCACGATTATAATCAAGGCCGCACTCACCTATAGCCACGACTTCATTATGTTGACTAAGGGAAATTAACTGCTCTTCCAGCCGATCATCTGCGGTTTTTGCATCGTGGGGGTGAACTCCTGCTGTGCTAAGCTGCGAAAATTGCTTAGCAAGGCTCAGAGAAGCTTGGCTGCTTTGTAAATCGCAGCCAATCAATAGCATTTGTGTTACACCGGCATCGCTTGCACGTTGTAACACTTCTTGGTGACGGTCATCAAACTGATGATTGCTAAGGTTGACACCTGCATCAACCAGTTGAATGTTCATTAATCTGTTCGTTTAACGCGAATCGAGCGGTTTTGACCTTCAATCCTTAATAAGAATGAATTGAAGACACCACGCTCAATAATTACAGTTTCATTAACTTTCAGTTTTATTTTATCAGAGCCGATTTGACGCCATTGTTGACCATTTTCAAGTTCGATGATTAGCTCGCCATAAGGCGCTGTTTTTACGCTTTTAACGATGGCGTTAATTTGATCATCGTTTACTTTTGCAACTTCTTTATGCTCTAAACCAAAGTCTTCATTTTTTGTTTTTACAATTTGCTCGCTTTGTTTAGTTGCAACTGTTGCTGCGGCCTCAGTAGTCGCAGTGGTAGCTGCA
Organism: Pseudoalteromonas thalassia; assembly: GCF_049257215.1. Lineage (NCBI taxonomy): Bacteria > Pseudomonadati > Pseudomonadota > Gammaproteobacteria > Alteromonadales > Pseudoalteromonadaceae > Pseudoalteromonas > Pseudoalteromonas thalassia. The sequence continues at coordinate 29,753 of NZ_JBMMUE010000024.1, read as the reverse complement.
GAGCTCATTTTAGGCTGCTCAATTTGTTGCTTTTTTACCGGCTTAGATAGCGACTTACCTGCCATTACATTGTCGTAACAAAGTAAACGGTTAAAGTCGTTTTCAACAAAAGTACAGGCTTGTAATGCTTGTAAGTTAACCTCGTTTGCTTGGACAGTACCAGCAATTGTTAGAAGAGCGACGAAAGGGATGAGTTGTTTTTTCATTTTATTCCTCTGATTCCTGTTGAGGTTTGGCGGTATAAAATGCAGCCAAAATTATGCCTAATTCAAATAGTAACAGCATAGGTAATGCTAGTAATGTTTGTGACAATACATCGGGTGGAGTTAAGAACATAGCAATCACAAATACACCTACCACGATATAAGGCCGTTTTTCTTTTAAACTTTTCGTTGTTGTTGCGCCACTCCAGCATAACAGCATGATGGCAACAGGTATTTCAAACGCAATACCAAAAGCAAAAAACAGTTTTAAAGCAAAACTTAAATAGCTACTAATATCAGGCGCTAATGTAATCATATCAGGGCCAGTACTAGTGAAAAACCCTAAAATAATCGGTAACACCACAAAGTAGCAAAATGCGATACCACTATAAAATAGCAAGATGCTAGAGGCCAAAATAGGCATGAGCATACGCTTTTCATGTTGATACAAGCCTGGTGCTATAAAACTCCAAACTTGATGCAGTATCATAGGAATAGCAGCAAATAACGCCACAAATAAAGTAAGTTTAAACGGTGCAATAAAGGGAGATGTAACATCCGTTGCGATCATGGTGGCAGTGCTAGGCAAATTTGCAATAAGTGGTGCTGCAATAAAATCATAAATATCGTTGGCAAAGTACACCAAACTAATAAATATAATCAAAATGCTTAACAAAGCTTTCATGAGTCGATTTCGTAACTCAATTAAGTGGCCAACAAAGCCTGTGTGAGCTTGCTCGGTCATAGTTTACTATTCATCATCGTTGTTATTGACCACAAAAACAGAGTTTAAATTCACTTTTTTTCGTCATTATTATTAGTTTCTGCTTTTTCAGGCGTGTCTTTTTTGTAACTGTGGGTGACTGACTGAGCAGCCTTTTGAAGTTCGTTTACAGAGTCTTGCAGCTCTGGTGACAGTTCTTGCAAGTTTTGTTGCTCTGCTTTTTTTAAATTTTCGTGAAGCTCATGGATACGGAGTTCTTCGTTCACTTCAGCTTTCACTGAGTTGGCGACTGACTTTAACGTTTTTATCCAGCGGCTTACTGTACGAATTGCCACAGGCAAACGCTCAGGGCCTAATACAATTAGACCCACGATCAGTACGACAACAAGTTCCCACATCCCCATGTTGATTAAGCCTTATGATCGTCTTTGCTTTTCTCTACGGTTTCTTTGCTTTGCGTGTTAGAAGCTTGTTCTATTTTCTCGCTTTTAGCGTTAGCTTGGTCATCATCAGACACCGCTTTTTTAAAGCCTTTTACTGCGCTACCTAAATCACCGCCGATGCCACGAAGTTTTTTTGTGCCAAATAACAACACGATGATTGCCAAAATAATGATTAATTGCCAAATACTGATACCACCAAAACCCATGGGTTACTCCGTTTTTATCAAATTTATTGAATAGACTTGTTTAGATTATACTCACCAAAACATAAATAGCACTTAGTTTATGCGCTACGCCATGCTGCAATAAAGCCTGCTACAGCAAGGCCTGCCGTAATTGCACTGGCGACTAGGTCATGCTGTAAATAACATAAGCCAGAAACAATCAAACAGCTACCAGCAAAGATACTTAGTAACAAAGGCTTAGCTGATTGCGGTGCTGGCAATTGTACAGGTTGTTGTTGACGTTTTAAGTTTTGATAAATTAAATCTGGTAATTCGGGCATTTTTTCTGCCCAAAATGGCAAATTCGCATACATTTTTTTCATTACAGCAAGCGGACCAACTTGTTCTTTGACCCAATCTTCTAGAAAAGGTTTAGCGGTTTTCCATAAATCAAGCTGCGGATACAGTTGTCTGCCAAGGCCTTCAACATACAACAGCGTCTTTTGTAGTAACACTAATTGTGGTTGAACCTGCATATTAAAGCGACGAGCCGTATTAAACAGGTTGACTAACACATGGCCAAAAGAAATTTCTGCCAGTGGTTTATTGAAAATTGGCTCACATACGGTACGAATCGCAAATTCAAACTCTTCAATGCTGGTATCGGCGGGTACCCAGCCAGAATCAACATGCAGTTGCGCTACTTGGCGGTAATCACGATTGAAAAAGGCAATAAAGTTTTCTGCTAAATAACGCTTATCTTCGCGATTAAGGGTGCCTACAATACCGCAATCAATGCCGATGTATTTTGGGTTGTGTGGGTTTTCACGAGACACGAAGATATTACCCGGGTGCATATCTGCATGGAAAAAACTGTCACGGAAAACTTGCGTGAAAAACACTTCGACACCGCGTTCAGCCAGCAGCTGCATATTGGTATTTTGTGCAAGCAGTGCGTCGGTATCTGACACTGGAATACCGTAAATACGCTCCATAACTAATACGTTATTACGGCTAAAATCGCTGTAAACAAAAGGAATGTAGAGTGATTCAGAATCTTCAAAGTTACGGCGTAGCTGAATCGCATTCGCCCCCTCGCGCATTAAGTCGAGCTCATCCAGCAAGGTTTTTTTGTATTCGTTTACAACCTCGATAGGGCGCAAACGTTTTGCTTCTTTTAATAATCTAGCAACTAAGCGTGCGACTTTTTGCATTAGCATTAAGTCGGCATCAATTTGCTCTTTAATATTTGGGCGAATGACCTTAATGACAACATCTTGAGGTGCGCCATGCTCATCAATTAAGGTTGCTGTGTGAACTTGAGCAATCGAAGCTGATGCCAGAGGTGTTTGCGAAAAGTCACTAAACAACTCACTGATATCATTGATACCCAGTGCTTTTTCGATAAGTTGCTGAGCATGCTCACCTTCAAATGGTTCAACCTGATCTTGAAGTAATGCAAGCTCTAACGCGACATCATGAGGGAGTAAATCACGGCGTGTCGATAGCATTTGCCCAAACTTGATCCACACTGGGCCAAGTTCTTGCAAAGCAAGTCGAAGGCGCATACCAGCAGGTTTATCTTTATGCTGGTTACGTAACCAAAATAAGCTGCCACGGGCGAGCTTTGCAAACCAAGGCACTCTTTTTCGCGGAATTAATTCGTCTAAGCCATAGCTCAGTAGCGTTTTTGTGATGTAATAAAGACGAGCAGACGACACACAAGTTCCTTAGCGCATTAGCGTGACTGTAACAGCGCGTTAATTCGCATCTCTAATTGAGATACTTGGCTTTTTAATTGGCGATTTTGCTGTTTGAATTCAGCAAGTTCTAGTGGGTGAATCGTCACCGCTAGCTCATCTTGGCAAAGCGCTGTTAAGGTATTTTCTAGCTTACTTTTTGTTTGTAGCCCACGGCGTTTTAAGGCTTGTAAAGAGAGCCATAGTTGCTGCGCTGGGGCATCGCCAATATAACGAGAAAAGTGTTCAGGCCAGTCAATATTAAGCTCTGCAAACGCATTGCTAAAGCCTTGCGCAAGATTTAAATCGCCTTGTAAATCGAGTTTATCTTGGCGAATTAGCTGGGTAAGCATTGATGGATCTTTAAGGGCCAACAAGGTGTTGATATCGGCGCTGATCATGCAGTCAAAACTGCGCTCTTGCGTACTGTATAAGTGAATTTGCTCGTCGCTGTAAACGCACAAAATGGACTGTTGCCAATCGCGTATTTCAATTAAAAGTTGCTTGTCAGCAATGCTGGTAAGCTTGTTTTTAACAGCGGGATCTAATTGCAACACATGATTAATAATGCGTTCTACAAGTGACAACAGAGCGTTAGCTAACATCACATTACCTGCTTAGGTTTAATATTTAAAACCACGGTGTAAAGCAACAATACCACCTGTTAGATTTTGATAAGTGGTTTGTTCAAAGCCGGCATCTTCCATCATAGCCTTTAACGTTTCTTGATCTGGGTGCATACGGATTGATTCAGCAAGATACTGATAAGACTCGCTGTCATTCGCTACCAGTTCACCCATTTTAGGTAAGATATTGAATGAGTAAAAGTCATACGCTTTGCTCAGCACTTCATGCTCAGGCTTAGAAAACTCAAGCACTAGCAAGCGACCGCCAGGCTTAAGGATGCGGTACATTGAACGTAATGCTTTATCTTTATCGGTGACATTACGTAGCCCAAATGCAATCGTGATTAAGTCAAAGCTATTATCAGGAAATGGCAATGCTTCGGCATTCATTTGCACGTATTCAATATTGCCTACGCGGCCTAAGTTGCGAAGTTTTTCGCGACCAACTTTGAGCATTGAAGAGTTAATATCGCCTAAGATAACTTGACCGGTTTCGCCAACTAACTGACTAAATTTAGCGGTTAAATCGCCAGTACCGCCTGCAAGGTCTAATACGTAGTGGCCTTTACGAACACCTGAACTTGCAATAGTTTGGCGTTTCCATAAACGATGAATACCGAATGACATTAAGTCATTCATAACGTCATATTTTGCTGCGACTGAGTGAAATACATCAGCAACCATCGATGCTTTGTCGTTTTCAGCAACGGTTTTATAGCCAAAATGCGTGGTCTTTTCTTGATTCTCGTTCATGATTAATCTCTATCGTGGCAATAAAGACTAGTGTACTTGATTGTAGCTATGGGGTGCAATTTGATTATAACTAAATCATCAGATTAGCGTTGTATTTAATGACTTAGAACAGGATTAGATGTTATTGACCTGCAATATAGCTACTCTGACCCAGTGATTTTGCTTTTGCTGCTGCTAATGAGGCTTTTCGTGCTAGGTAATTAAAATCATTACCTTCTTCGTGCTTTGCTATACCCAAAGCGAGCGTGATAGCAGGTAATTTGGTGCCATTTTTTGAACTAACAAAACGCAGCTTTTCAACACCATTACGTACTTTTTCAGCGATTAAATTTGCTGTTTCAGGCTCAATGTCTGCAAGAAGAATAGTAAATTCATCTTTGCCAGTACGACCCGGTAAACCGCTCTCTAATACATATTTTTGAACTTGTTTGGCAACTTTACTCAAAATCACTTCACCAATTACATCACCATAGTTACTTATAAAGTGATCAAGGTTTTCAATTTGAATTGATATGGCACACACCGCCTTGTTTTGCCCAATCCATAATTGCGTTTGCTGATTTAAGTAATGGCGTTTATATAATCCGGTTTGTGGATCAGTGATGTGTTGTTTACGAAGTTGAGTGAGCTGTTTTTGGGTTTTTTCTTGGAGTGATTTAGCTTTTGCGATTTCTTGTTTAAATTGTCGGTGCTGATTTAGTAATACTTCAGACTGCTTACTAAGCATTTTCAGTGCGTGGCGAGTTTGCTCTAGGTTGTTTTCATCTATGGCATGCACGCAATCAGTAACTTGATCAGCAAAGCGGATCATGTTTTGCTCATTCGTATTCGCATTACGAGATAATGAGTTTATAACGGAGTCGACATTACGAACAATTGCTGTATTCATTTTATAGCCTTGTTCCATAAAATCGAAATACAGTTGTTCTACGTAAACGCTGTCGATCGTTTTCTTTTGAGCAATAGCACGGTCTATTGCGGTATTGAGTTTTTGGTTAGCTTGGCTGACATAGGTATAAACGACGTGGTAGTTAAGTGGTGACGGCGGTAATGAGTGATGTTCTAAAAAGATACATACCTTCGTCATTTTTTCTTGAGCAATAGCCATGGAATCATGGAACATCATTTTTCAATACCACTAAATACGCATATCAACTAATTAATCATCTTGTCCCTAAAGTGCATTTGCTTCCAAGCATAAATACTGAGTCTACAGTAATCTGTAATCAGTCTATTTAAAAGCAAAATTGCCAAATTTGGAACTTAAATTTGTTTTGTTTGGGTCTATTAGCTGATTTTCTCTACAACTTTGCCATGTATAAGCATAAATTGTTTAAAGCTTGTTCATTCGTTGCGTCAGTTGGGCGTTTATTTGAGCGTAATTAATCTGAGCTTGGTCGCATTTGCTTGGGTTTTAATCTGAGCTGAGCTAATTTAGCTACACAGATCAAAACGAATAAGAAAGTTATGAAACACTCATTATCGCAAACTGTAAATCGATCGCTAATTGCTGTTGCGTTAGCTTGCACTTTAAGTGCCTGTCAGGTTACCAAAATTGACGCTGATCAGCAGTTTAATCAAGTTGCAGAAGAAATTGTTAACTATCGTCAAAGTATTAGCCCTTATGGAAAGGAAAATGGCGTTGACGGTTATTTACTGGAAAACTTGTCGGCTGAATTTTTAGAGAAAAAGTACAAAAAGAATACTCAATTACTTGCCGAGCTAGACGCTATCGACCGTGATAAATTATCGGAAGAAAATCGCATTAACCTGACTATTTTGCGTGGCCAAGTGCAAAATAGTGTCGATGAATATGTGTTTAATGCGCACTATATGCCGCTGACTTCTGAGTACGGTTTTCACTCTAGCTTATCATTTATGATTTCCAGCTCAGATTACACAAAAGCAAAAGATTACCAGCTATATCTTGCAAAATTGCAGCAAATTCCCCGCTATTTCTCACAAAATATCGGTTGGATGCGCAAAGGGCTTGAGGTGGGGCTAACCCAACCTAAGGCTGTGTTAGAAGGCTATCAAGACTCAATCACGGCTTATATTGTTGATGATGCTACTAAGTCTGAATTCTACAAACCATTTTTAAATAACACTGCGGTCCTGAGCGATAGCGAATTTGCAGCTCTACAAAAGCAAGCGCAAACCATTATTAAAGAGCAGGTTATTCCAGCTTATCAAGGTTACTTAACCTTCTTTAATAATGAATATCAACCGGGTGCACGTACAGAAATTGGTATTTCAAGTACGCCAAACGGTAAAGCGTTTTACGAAAATCGCGCAAGGTACTACACCACCACAGATATGACGCCAAAAGAAATTCATGAGTTGGGTTTACAAGAAGTCGCGCGTATTCGTGCAGAAATGGAAAAAATTATTGAGCAAGTAGGCTTTGAAGGCTCGTTTGCTGATTTTGTCCACTTTTTACGTACTGATCCGCAATTTTACGCAAAAACACCTGAAGAGCTACTAAAAGAAGCGTCTTACATTGCCAAGAAAATGGATGCGCAGTTACCTAAGTTGTTCCACACCTTGCCGAGAATGCCGTATGGTGTTGCACCGGTGCCAGCGAGCATAGCTCCAAAATATACAACGGGGCGTTACTCAGGGTCTCGTCGTGATGACCAAGCAGGTTACTACTGGGTTAATACCTATGCGTTAGATAAGCGCCCGTTGTATGTACTTGAAGCATTAACTTTGCACGAAGCTGTACCAGGGCATCATTTACAAATTTCACTTAATGCTGAGCTTGAGTCATTACCAAGTTATCGCCGTAATGCATATTTGTCGGCATTTGGTGAAGGTTGGGGCCTATATTCGGAGTTTTTAGGTATCGAAGCGGGCTTTTATCAAGACCCATACAGTGATTTTGGTCGTTTGACTTATGAAATGTGGCGTGCAGCACGTTTAGTGGTTGATACAGGTATGCATATGTATGGCTGGAGCCGCGAACGCGCAATGCAGTTTATGAGCGAAAACACCGCGCTTTCATTGCATAACGTGAAGACCGAAACTGACCGTTATATTTCATGGCCTGCACAAGCGTTGTCATACAAAATTGGTGAGCTAACCATTAAACGTTTACGCCACGAAGCTGAGCAAGCACTTGGTCAAGATTTTGATATTCGTGAATTTCACCATCAAATATTACGACATGGCTCAGTGCCAATGTCAGTGCTTGAAGAGCAAATTCAACTTTACATTAAAGCTGAATTAGCCAAACGAGCAGCATAGCGGTATAAAAGACGAAAAGGCGTGATTTACATCACGCCTTTTTTGTTTATTGCACGTAATATAAACACCTTATATGCTTTGAAAGATGTCATTTCACAAAGGGGCCTTGGATGAGTGATTTTATAATTTTTAGTATCGATGTATTTGCCAGTTTATTTATTTTTGCACTAGGGATCGGATTACTGGTGATTGTGTGCTTTTACATTAGTGATGTGACGCAATCTAAGCAGGCGATTCGCCGTAATTACCCGGTGATAGGACGTTTTCGCTATTTCTTTGAACGCCAAGGTGAATTCTTTCGTCAGTACTTCTTTGCTATGGATAGGGAAGAGTTACCATTTAACCGCGCAGAGCGAAGCTGGGTTTATCGCGCAGCAAAAAATGTTGATCGCACTACTGCGTTTGGTTCAACACAAAGCCTAGAAGCCACAGGGACTGTGATGTTTATGAACTGCGCCTTCCCAAAACTGGATGAAGAGGCGTTAGAGCCAAGTTATGTCACCTTAGGTCCATACTGTGAGAAGCCCTATTCTACCAATGCATTATTCAATATTTCGGGCATGAGTTTTGGCGCTTTATCAAAACCCGCTGTGCGTGCTTTATCACGAGGTGCAAAATTAGCCGGTTGTTGGATGAATACGGGGGAAGGTGGACTGAGTCCTTATCATCTCGAAGGGGGGGGTGATATTGTATTTCAGATAGGTACAGCAAAATATGGTGTGCGTGATGAGCAAGGTAAGCTAAGTTTAGAAAAACTAAAAGCAATTGCCGAGCATGAACAAGTTAAGATGTTCGAAATTAAAATGAGCCAAGGCGCAAAACCGGGCAAAGGCGGTATGTTGCCTGGGCGCAAAGTAACCGCTGAAATCGCCAAAATTCGGGGGATCCCCGAAGGGCATGACTCGATTAGCCCTAATGGCCATCCAGAAATAAAAGAACCAGCCCACTTACTCGATATGATTTCGACAGTTCGAGAAACAACAGGTAAACCAACAGGTTTTAAAGCAGTGATTGGTGAATACACTTGGCTTGAAACCTTGTTCAGTGAAATTAATAATCGAGGCATTGAATCAGCGCCTGATTTTATCACGATCGATAGTGCCGACGGTGGAACGGGCGCAGCGCCTCAGCCGTTAATGGACTCTGTCGGTTTACCGCTGCGTGAAAGCTTACCTCTTGTTGTAGACCTTTTGAAAAAACATGGTCTAAGAGAGCGTGTAAAGGTTATCGCATCGGGTAAGTTAATTGTGCCATCAAAAGTTGCTTGGGCATTAGCGCTGGGTGCTGACTTTATTGTTTCGGCTCGTGGTCACATGTTCTCGCTTGGCTGTATTCAAGCTCTACAATGTAATAAAGATACTTGCCCTACAGGTATTACGACCCACAATGAGCGCTTACAACGAGGTTTAGATGTAACAGACAAGGCTCAGCGTGTTGCTAACTATAATAAATATATTCATTATGGGGCAGGTTTGATTGCCCATTCATGTGGTGTATCCAGTGCCAGAGAATTGGCTCGTCATCATGTGCGCGTAGTGCAAGAAAATGGCTTGTCTGAGCCGCTCGATAAAATGTACGAGCATTATCAGTAAAGTTTTAGAAAGGCGCGTTTAGCGCCTTTGTTTTTAGTTTAGCAAGCTAACCAGTAAAGAGAAAAACTCATCTTTATTCTTGCAGCTTGTCGCGTTAAGCATTAATTGCTCACCGAGTACCAGCGTTTGTTGTTGCGCAGCAAGGCGAGCGCCTACATCGTCAATGCCATCGATATCGGCAACATGGGCTAAACCTATGGTGCGGCGAATAAGCTCAGCGCCACAGTAACCAATCGCATCGTGTAATACTTGTTGTAAATAATCTTCCGTAAAAGCGCGGTTTGCAAAGCTAATATCTGTTGCTTCGTTACTTGCTAGGGTTAGCCAATGTTGTTCAAATTGGCTGTAACAATCCTGCAAGCAAGTTAGAAGGTGGGTTTGATATTGACGGCGTGCTGCCTGATTTGTAATACGGCCATTTTGCGCGCAGTAATTAAGCAATAAATTGCCCATAAAAGAGCCGATATCGAAACCAACAGGGCCAAAAAATCCGAACTCTGGGTCGATCATTTTGGTGGTGTTTGTATCGACAAAAATACTGCCGCTATGCATATCACCGTGTAATAAAGTTTGCGGACAAGATAAGAATTTAGCTTTTAATTTGGCTGCGGCTAGTTTTAAAGCGTCATTATTGCGAATGCTTTCGACGTGCTCATTAAGCTCAGCAGGGAAATTATTACGCTCATGCTCAATGTATGGGTCAGTAAAGAATAAATCTTCAGTGATCTTACATAAATCAGGGTTGATAAACTGACTCACTTTGGCTTTTTTATCTTCAGCAGATAAATAGAAGTCTGAGTTATAAAAACCAGTACGACTCAAATACAGTGCGACATGACTTGCCAGTAGCGGAAATTGCTCTGCGTTGATTTGCGCGCCTCGTAAAATCTGCAAATGCCCTAAATCTTCTAGCACTGTTAAGGCAAGTTCTGCATTATGGTGCAAAATAGCGACAGTATGTTCTGGGCATAAGGCACCGTGATTAATGAGCACATCAGCTTCTATGCGTGCGCGATCAAGTGATAATGGCCATGATTCGCCTACGCAACGAGCATAGGGAAGGGCTTGTTTTAAAATAACACTATTATTGTGTTGATCCGTTACACGAAAAACCAGGTTTAAGTTTCCGTCTCCAAACTCGTATGCAGTCAGTATTGCATCAGCAGGGAAAACTGAAATCAGTTCACTTTTAACAAGTTCTTTAATGTAATCAACAGCATGCTCTGAAGTGAAGGCGGTGTAATCAGCCATGGCTCTATCTCATAAAACAATAAACTTTAAGCATTCTATACTTGTAACCATTTAGATGTCCATACATCTAGCTTGTTAGTTGTCAAAACTGATGTAAAATAACCATTCAATAAAATTAGTTTTTCATTATTTATTCGGATTCAGTATGCAAGATCTCATCGCGAGTAGTATTAAATATCAGCAAGGTACGCTAACTGTACTTGACCAGTATTTGTTGCCACATCAACAGCATTGGCATGTGTGCAATGATGTTGAAACGATGAAAGATTTAATTTTGACACTGAAAATTCGTGGTGCACCGTTAATAGGTTTAGGCGCTAGTTTACTCGTTGCACATTTAGCAGAGCAGGGCATGAGCCAAGCCTCACTCGCTATCGCCATAGATGAGCTAGAAGCAACCCGTCCAACAGCTGTTAATCTAATGCACTGTATGGCCAAGTTACGCGAAGCGTTGACTGAGAGCGACTTTGTTGCTGCTGTTGTCTCTACCGCTGAGCAGTTGTTTAAAGAAGATATTGCACTTTGCGATAGTATGGCTGAACGTGGGGCGGCTTTGGTGGCCAAAGGCGACAATATTTTAACTCATTGCAATACTGGCGCATTAGCAACAGCAGGTGTGGGTACTGCATTAGGAGTGATTTATAAAGCGCAGCAACGCTATGGTGATATTCATGTTTGGGTTGATGAGACTAGACCATTACTGCAAGGTGGGCGTTTAACTGCCTTTGAACTTGAGCGTTGGCAAATTCCTTATACTTTGATTTGCGATAACATGGCAGCTAGCTTAATGGCGGCAGGTAAGGTTGATAAGATTTTTGTAGGCGCTGATCGCATTGCTGCAAACGGTGATTTTGCTAACAAAGTGGGCACTTATAATCTTGCTGTATTAGCGCATTTTCATAACATTCCATTTTATGTTGTTGCGCCATTGACTACGCTTGATACGCAAACGACATGTGGTAATGACATTGAAATTGAGCAGCGTAGTGTAAATGAAGTGCGCGGTGTTAGTGGTAGTTTTGGTGAAGCAATGTGGGCACCGACTAATGCACAGGTTTATAACCCAGCGTTTGATGTAACACCTGCTAACTTAGTAACAGGTTGGGTGCTCGATACCGGGGTTTATAACCAAGCAGATATCGAGCAAGGTATTTTAAAGCAGTTAAAATAGCGGATTTATTCAGCGCTTTTTTCTGTGTAAAGCTCAATGCTATTTTGACTGTTTGCTGTTAAGAATGAAATTGCGAGCTTGTCATTACTTGCATTGAGCTGGCTAATAAAGTGCAAAGGCTGCATTTGCAGAGCTAATTCGACATCCTGCAGGTTTGCTAATTTAATGCTATATACTTCAGTTTCCGTGGCAATATACAAGCTGTGTTGGTTGCTTGTCATTGAGATAATTGAAGGCTTCAGCTCGGTTAACTTATCTGGCGTTGTTAGTTCACTGTAAGTATTGCTGTCACTATCTAAAAGCAGGTATTTTTCATATTTAGAATGCACTATTAGCTGAGTTTCGTCATACCAAGCAATTGCCAAAGGGGTGTCGAGGGTGCTTTTGACAACTTCATCGCTGTTAGTATGCAAAATCATTATTTGGTTTTGCAGGCTACTAAGCTCGGTATAAATAACGGCAATCTTATTACCTCTGACAGCTGCCAGTTTAGTGTTCCCTGGTAGCGTCCAATGCTTAATTTCTGAAAAATCATTCGCATTTAGTAGCGTTAATTGCTGATTGGTTTTATTAAAGCTCACAAGTTTACTACTGCTACTATTTGCAGCAATAATCGCAGTATCTTCACCAAGCTTATCGGTTATATCGATATATTGGTTGTCTTTTCGAAGCCAGTGTTGGCGTTTGTAGTATTCAAAATCCGCGAAATACACATCATTATTAGTTAATGCAACTAAGTCATCCTCATGCTTATTTGCAGTCGCAATATAGCTCATTTGTTTTGATTTTAAGTCAAATAAAGCTGCATCACTGTCGTGTATATCTGTGCTAATTAGCACGCTATGTTTATTAAGAGGGTAAGCGTAATTGGCTCGTTTTACAGGGGCTTTAATAGGTTGCCCACGGCTCATGGTATCAAACGAAAATGATTCAATCGTCAATTTACCGCGGTTATACCAAACAAGCGAGTTGCTTTGCTCATCGTAAGTCGCAGCCCAAGAGCGGTAATTGTTAGTTGTTAATAGCTTTAGTGAGCTGCCGTCTAAATTAGCCATGTAAATTTCTGCTTGGGCAACATTATGGCGTTCAAAAATAATGCGGCTAGGGTTTTGAATCGTCGTTAATATAAAGTCCCCCGTGCCTGTAATATTAGGTGAGGTAATGCGAATCTCTTCACCTGTTTTTAAATCTTGTGCATACAAAGCATATAGGTGAGTTAAACCACGGTAATTATTACGCCTTGTAATTGCCACATTGCCGACTTCCATGTATTGGCTTGGGGTGCGGTTTAGTACAGATTGATTTGTTCGAGGCTTTATTAGCGCTTCGTTAGATAGCAGGTTACTCGCTTGCCAAGTAATACAATCGTTGTAATCATCCCCTTCACATGAACCATAAAATAAGCGTTCACCGTCTTCAGACCAACCTTGTAAAAATAGCTCCCCTGATGCAATCTGGTACTCTCGTTTAGTTGTTAAGTCGACAACATAAAGGTGTTTCTTATCATTTTGCAGTATGTAAGCCAGTTTCGTTTTGTCTTGGCTTAGCAATAACCGATAGTGCGTGCCTTTATGCCAAGTAATGGTTTCGGCTTGAAGATCTAAAAATGGTGCTTGCTCTTGGGCTTCGACATTGGCTTGGGGCTGTTGTATATACAACCAGGTAGCAGCAATCAATAAACTTAATACTAAGGCAACAAAAGGCCATGGCCAGCGCGATGAGTGAGTGTTTTTCTCGCTGATGGTGTTAGTGTTTAGGTGAGGTTTTGTTTCTTCATTTGCCACTACTACTGGTTCAGCAATAGGTGCCTGCTCAAGAGGTCGCACTGCAATGAATAAGCTGTAGCCTTTACGATAATGGGTTTTAATGGTTTGACCTGGCTGTTTCTCTGATTTGAGTACTTTTCTTAGTTCAGAGATAGCTCGGTTTATAGCATTGTCATCAACAAAACTTTGTTGCCAAATATTTTCAACCAGTTCTTGGCGAGTAATTATTCGCTCGTTATTTTCAATAAAAAAGCAGAGCAATTTAAAAAGCAAAGGTTCTAATTCGCGGGTGTGAACACCGTCACTGATAGTTTGCTGTTTTATATTAAGTTGCCATTCGCCAACAAAAATAACATTATCGCGTAAGGGTGAAAGTGCCGACCCCATTTTTAGTCCTTTAGCAAATAATTAGTACTTATTAATGGGGTCGATAATAACAGAAGTTGTACTGTAATTGGTTTTTTTTGTTTTATTTTTGTAAATTAAAGACTATTTTTTGCAACATATACCCACGCATTAGTATGGCAGAGGAATTTTTCTGCAATGCGTTGATAGTCGTCCACTTCGTATTTATCTGCTTGTGCAAGCTCTTGCTCTGTAATTAAGTAGATTGTGCCGCTCACAGAATCGCTTTCATTACCTGTTTTTAATAATGCAGGATGAAAACGTTGCCCACTGCTTTTAAGTACGGCCTCGTCGGTGATCTCTACTTCGCCAACTACATACCCTGTCAGCGTGGCTGGTTGACCTTCGAGCAAACGCCCAAAGGTATCTAACTGAACTTGTGGGTACTGCAAGGTACCGTACGAAAATAGCTTTTCCATATTAATCCAAAAGGGGAAAGTTGTTAGCAATATCAGACTCAGTACTTTGCGCGACCCAGCCTTCGGTATTATTGAATAAGCGAATTGCTGTGAATTCAGGATCACTGCCCATATCAAACCAATGTGGTGTAAGCTCAGGTACTGAAATCAGGTCGCCTTGTTGGCAAAGAACTTGATACACTTTATCGCCCAAGTGTAGGCAAAATAAACCTTGGCCTTTCACAAAAAAGCGCACTTCATCTTCACTATGAGTATGTTCAAATAAGAACTTGCTGCGTAATTCGCTGGCATTTGGGTTACCTTTTGCAAGCGAAATAACATCCACTGTTTGATAGCCACCCTCAGCCTTAAGGCGTTCTATATCGTTAGCATAGGCAGTTAAAATAGCGTCATGACTGGTGTCTTGATCAATCTGTGCCGTTGCTTGCCATTGCTCAAAGCGAACGCCAACCGCATTAAGCTCTCTAGCAATAGCGCTTAAATCTTCACTATGAAACAGTATGTTATCTGCGTTTGTATCATTAAAAATAGTTAATTGACTCATACTAAAAGCTCCGCGCTGAATGCTGTGAAATCGTTAATATATGGGTGGATATCACTTGCTTCTTGGCCATCTCGAATAAGGTGAAGCGTTCGCAGACCTGCCGCTTTTGCAGCATCAAGCTCTGCTTCAACATCGCTTAAAAATAGCACCTCTTCAGCGTCAAAAGGCAGTTCAGCAATAATATTCTCATAAGAGCTTTGCTGTTGTTTTGCGCCTACTTTAGTATCGAAGTAACCACTGAATAAAGGTCTCACATCACCATAATCAGAAAACTCAAAAATCAGGTGTTGGGCTTTTACTGAGCCAGATGAGTACACATAGAGACTTTTGCCCGCTTGTTTTTGGGCTTGTAAAAAGTCATAAGCATCAGGGTAAAGGTGGCCAGTAAAATCACCATTTTCGTAGCCAGTTTGCCAAATTAATCCTTGCAATTGCTTAAGTGGAGTAATTTTTTGGTCCGTTTCTATCCAATGAATTAAATGCTTAATAACCGTGTCAATATCGGCTTCTGGTTGTTCAATATGTGCTTTAACAGCATCAATTTGGGCTGCAACTTCTGGGTCTGTTTGATGTGACTTTACAAACTCGGGTAATTGCCCTGCAGCGTAAGGGAATAAGACGTCTTTGACAAAAGAAATGCGGGTAATTGTGCCTTCAATATCGGTTAAAATCGCTTTGATCATGGCTGAACTCCAGCTTGAATACCTTCTAGTTTTAAGCGCTCAAGTTCACAGCTAAACAAAAACTCTAAGCCTTCTAAATGACGCAGTACTTCTTTGATATCGCGACCAACCACGTATAAACCGTGGCCGCGGATTAATACGGCATGCTCAATAGGGGTGTGAAGGTGATGATCACTGACAAGTAAACTTAAACGGTCGATGTCTTGGTCGTTATCAAAAATAGGAATACTTAGCGTATCTAAATGCGATTTAACACCACTTAAAGACTTTTGCATTTCGTAGCCGTGTAAGTTGATAGTATGGCCTTTAATAACACGAGATAACACGGTTGCCGCTACCGAATGAGTGTGTAAGACATAGTTTGCTGATGGGATCAGCTTATACATATTTAGATGCAGCTCGGTTTCGGCTGAAGGATTACCTGAGCCCTTAGTGCGATTACCTTCATGATCAAATTCAATAAACGCATGAGTGCCGAGTTGGCCTTTATCGAAGCCACTTGCTGTGACAACATAGCCACTTGCTGTGCGGGCTGAAAAGTTACCACCAGTAGCAGGGACCCAACCGCGTTGACTTACCCATTTACCGGCTTCAATTAGTTTTGAAATAGCGGTATTGTTATGCATATATTCCTCGACATTCTAAAAATTATTTAGACGGCTATACATCTGTTTTAAGCAATGATAGCATCGCTTCGGGCGCAAAACCATCTTTAAGGAACCTCTGTGTTTGAAAGTAAATTGCCGAATTTAGGCACCAGCATTTTTAGTCAAATGACCGCTCTGGCAAATAAGTACCAAGCGCTTAACTTATCTCAGGGTTTTCCTGAGTTTGATGCACCTGAATTGCTAAAAAAACAGCTTAATCATTATGTACTTGAGGGGGTAAATCAATATGCACCTTCAAGTGGTGTTGCAAGGCTGCAGCAGCAAATAGCCGCACTGATTGCTAGAAAATACCATAACAACATAAATTATGAGCAACAAGTTACCGTCACCTCAGGAGCAACAGAGGCATTGTTCGTGGCGATTCAAGCACTTGTCAAAGAGGGTGACGAAGTTGTGGTGTTTGACCCCGCTTATGATTCGTACCAGCCAGCAATCGAACTTGCCGGTGGTCGCTCAGTTCACGTTGCCTTGCATGCGCCAGATTACAAAATTGATTGGCAAGCCGTAGCCGATGTCATTACAGACAAAACGCGTGTCATCATCATCAATACGCCACATAACCCAAGCGGGAAAATCTTTAAAACAGAAGATATTAACGCCCTTAAAGCGCTTGTTGCTAAGCATGATTTATATGTAATCAGCGATGAAGTGTATGAGCACATTACCTTTGATGGTGCTTTGCATTTAAGTGCGCTGACCGACCCTGAGTTATTTGCACGCAGTTTTGTGATCTCAAGCTTTGGCAAAACCTTTCACAGCACTGGCTGGAAGATGGGTTACTGTGTTGCGCCTGCTCAGCTAATGGTGGAGTTTCGTAAAATTCACCAATACGTGACTTTTTCAAGCTTTACGCCTGCCCAACATGCACTTGCCGATATGCTTGAGTTAGAGCCTGAGCATGTTGATGAACTGAACCTTTTTTATCAACAAAAACGCGATTTACTTAGCGAAGCACTAGCACACAGTCGCTTTAAAATATTACCAAGTGAAGGCACCTACTTCTTATTGCTCGATTATAGTGATGTATCTGATCTTGATGATGTTGAGTTTTGCCATTGGCTGGTAGAGCAAGCAGGTGTTGCAGCTGTGCCGCTTAGTGTGTTTTACAACAGCGTAAGCAGTGACAAAGTGATTCGTTTATGTTTTGCAAAAAATGATGACACATTAAAACGCGCCGCGGAGATTTTATGTCAACTTTAACCTTAGCTTTAGTGCAGTCCTCACTGCACTGGCTTGATAAAAACGCTAATCTTGCGCACTTTACTGAGCAGCTTGACAGTTTAAACGAGCAAGTTGATTTAATTGTCTTGCCAGAAACATTTGCTACTGGTTTTGCGATTAATCTAGATTGCAGTGAGCCTGAGCAAGGCGAGGTACTTAGCTGGTTAAAAGCTACAGCTAAGCAAAAAAATGCTGTGGTTGCAGGCTCTGTTTTAGTCGCAAAAGGTGATAAAAAGGCCAATCGCTTTTATTGGGCTTGGCCAAACGGCGAAGTAAAATATTACGACAAACGCCATTTATTCTGTTTAGGTAATGAAGGCAATTTTGTTGCAGCAGGTACACTGCGCGAGATATTCACTATTAATGATTTTCGCATTTTACCGCAAGTGTGTTACGACCTTCGCTTTCCTGTATTTCAGCGTAATTGCAACGACTATGATGTGATGATAAACGTAGCTAATTGGCCCGCTGCTCGTCGCAATGTGTGGGATACCCTGTTAAAAGCACGCGCAATGGAAAACCTCTGTTATGTCGCAGGCGTAAACCGCATTGGCGCTGATGGTAATGATGTTGCCCACAGCGGAGGCACTGCTGTATATGATTTTAAAGGTGATACTTTGGCTGCGCTTGAAGATAACCAATCGGGTATCATTATTAAGCGCTTAGAAAAATCACCTTTAGATGACTTTAGAATGGCTTTTCCTGCTCATTTAGACGCTGATCAATTTCAGTTACTGTAATTGCTCGAAGAAGCCTACTCAAAAATTTGTTAAACTCATGGTTGGATTATTTACTTTAAGCAATCATGAGTCGCAAAATCACCCCCGTTATTCTTGCTGGTGGCATAGGTTCTCGTTTATGGCCGTTGTCACGTAAAGCGATGCCTAAGCAATTTTTGTCTTTGCTTAGCGAAAAATCACTGTTACAGAGCACGTTGTTACGAGTGGCTGACTCACGATTTAATGCGCCGATTTTAGTATGCAATGAAGAGCACCGTTTTATTACTAAAGCGCAAATTGCAGAAATCACAGATAGCTATACTCTACTGCTGGAGCCTGAAGGTAAAAATACCGCGCCAGCGATTGCCTTAGCAGCTGAATTTGCGTTGCAAAATGGCCTAACGGATCCCTTACTAGTCATGCCTGCTGATCACCACATAAGTGATTTTGATAAGCTTATTGCATGCTTAGATAATGCTATAGCGCTTTGCCAGCAACAACAGTTAGTGACCTTTGCCATTACACCCACTGAGCCACATACTGGTTATGGTTATATTCGCCAAGGTGAGCAGTTAGCCCATGAAGGCTGCTTTAAGGTGGCTGAATTTAAAGAAAAACCAGCCCGGCAATTAGCCGAGAAATACCTTGCCAGTGGTGAATATGGCTGGAATAGCGGCATGTTCTTATTTTTGCCGGATGTGTATTTAAGCGAACTTAATCGTTTTGCGCCAAAGATTGCTGACAGTGTCGCAAAGGCGGCAAGCTTTACTGCAGATTTAGGTTTTCAACGGCCTGTTGCGGATGCGCTCTCAGCATGCCCAAGTGATTCCATTGATTATGCTATTTTGGAGCGTAGCGCTAACGTTGCTGTTATTCCTGTTGATTTAAATTGGAGCGATGTTGGCAGCTTTTCAGCACTCTCTAAAATCGCTGAAAAAGACTGTCATGGTAACTATTTAGCCTCGCAAGGCGTGAGTTTAGATAGCGAAAATAATCTACTCATCAGCGAACCCGACCACACTATTGCGGCGCTCGGCGTGAGTAATCAAGCAATTATTCATACTCATGATGCCACTTTAGTGGCAGATAAAAGTGCGCTCGATAAGCTTCCTGATTTACTTAAGCAGCTTGCTGTTATTGATAATGACAAATTGACTCACCATCAAGCGGTATTCAGACCTTGGGGCAACTATCGAACTTTAATTGAAAGTACTGGCTTTAAGGTAAAGAAAATAATCGTCAACAGCGGTGCAAAACTCTCAACTCAACGCCATCAGCACCGTGCAGAGCATTGGGTTGTCGTATCTGGAGTGGCAAGTGTGCGAGTAGGTGATGACGAGTTTGAGCTAACAGCCGATCAATCTTGTTATATTGCGGCTAAACAATTACATAGCCTCGCTAATCAACAAGCCACACCTCTGATCGTTATTGAAGTACAAACCGGTGCAATACTTGATGAAAGCGACATCGAGCGATTTGATGATAGGTATGGTAGGGACTAGCTATAAGTTTTAACTAAATTGAGCCGGTTGTTTCTTTATTGAGAACAGCCGGCTTAAACTTTTATTGGTTAGGTTTTAACGCTTCCGCTTTCCCTAAGTTAATTCACTTCTTACATGTTTTAAGTAGGCTTGAAGGCTGTCTTGCCACAGCACAAGTGTATCTGTAAGTGAGTCTTTAAGAGGTTTGTTGTCGAGTAACTTACGCTCTATTTTTTTAAGCTCTAAGCCGTAACGGTTAAAGCCTAATTGCAAAGCGGTACTGGCTTGGCGGTGGAGAAGTTTGATGCACTGTTCTTTATCATCTTCTACAAGTTGTTGACAGCGAATCAACTTGTTACGAGCTGATAAAACAAATTCGTTATAGATTGATGATACTTCATCTTCATTAAATGAGCTTACAAGTGTCGCTGCAGCCGTTTCATCGTACAAAGTGTCGCGCAGCTCGACAGCTATGCTAGCAGCCTGGTTCGTTTGCGAATCGCTAAGTGCTTGGCGTAGCTTTTGTTGCTTTATTGGTTTTCCGACAATATCTTTAATTCCCAGCGCCAAGTATTCTTTTATTTCATCGGGGCTAAGGCTTGCTGTAAAGGCAAGCACCGGTGTTCGTTGATTTAAGTGGTCAACAGTTTTGAGTTTTTTTAATACATCCTGCCCACTGAGATCAGGTAAATTCATATCAAGTAACACTACGTCAAAGTGGTGCTTTTGCATTAACTCTATAGCACTTTTGCCATCTTTTGCGAGCTTAATTTTGTGCTCGTCATCGGCCATAAATTCGATAGCAATTTTTTGGTTTAGATCGAGATCTTCTACCAATAAAACGTCGAGCCCAGTGACATAGTCTTTTGATTGGTGGCGTTGTTCAACAAGACTTAACTCACCAATCGCAAGTGAAATATCGAAACTAAAAGTACTGCCTTTATTTAGCTCACTGGTTATATTAAGTTTACTTCCAAGTTTTTCGAGTAATCGGCTTGTTATTGCCAAACCAAGTCCCGTGCCGCCTTTTTCTTTACCTGCACTGCTTTGTACATAGGGTTCTGTGAGAAAGATAATTTCTTCGTCTTCGATACCCGGACCTGAGTCGATAACACTGATGCGAACAAGATGATCTAATTGTCTTTCTTTAAGTAACGTTACATGTATTTTTACTGCGCCGTGGTCTGTAAATTTAATCGCATTACCCACTAAGTTAATAATAACTTGTCTTAGTTTTTGCTGGTCGCAGTAGTAACATGCTTGAGCAGGTAAATCGTAAATAA
Organism: Pseudoalteromonas thalassia; assembly: GCF_049257215.1. NCBI lineage: Bacteria > Pseudomonadati > Pseudomonadota > Gammaproteobacteria > Alteromonadales > Pseudoalteromonadaceae > Pseudoalteromonas > Pseudoalteromonas thalassia. Next base: position 8,652 of record NZ_JBMMUE010000024.1, on the reverse strand, counting down.
GCTCAAACTTTAAATGTTTTTGTTCTGCAAGTGGGCTTAGCAGTAAGCATAAATTGTTTAACCAAGTTTTAAACTCAACATCTTCTTCATAAAGCGCTTCATCACGCTGATCTAGACTTGCATAATCAAGGACTTTATCAACCAGTAAATTGAGAGATTCTGCAGAGTTGATAATCGCTTCACAGTAAGGTTTATCGCGAGGATCACTTGATTGGTTCATGATAAGTTGTGCGCTCCCTAAAATACCATTTAGGGGGGTGCGAATTTCATGGCTAATTGTTGACAAAAATAAGCCGCGAATTTCAAGGTCTTTTTGTGCTTTTTCAGTGAGTTGATTTAAATTCTGTTCTCGGCGTTCATTACATAATAATGCCATACCCGTGGCATAAAACATGGGTGCGATAACGCCGTTAATGAATAGGGTAATACTAAACCAGTTTGCCGATAATAAGTCTGCTTTAGCAATATCGCCCATTAATAAAGTGCGGCCAGTAAAAATAGCAAGAATAATGCTGAGTATTAAAATATAGACAATGCTGCCATTAGGGTAGTTTTTACGGCCATTGCGAATGAACAGTGCCAATAAGAACAGCGCTTCGATAACATGCTGTAAATCAGAAACTAAAATGCGACTTCTTAACTCTGAATTGTCAGTAGAGAGGTAGATCATAAGTAGCGCAAATGCTGCAGTTATACCGACAAAAGCTTTGAAACCGGCACACTTAGCATTGAAAAATTGGCAAACGGCAAGAACATGAATGATTGAGGCACAAAAAAGTAGTGAGTTGGCAATCGATATACTGGCTACATTATTAATATGACCATGTAATGCAAAACTCATTACTGATGCAAACATGACTAGAGGGTAGAAAATATAAAGAAGTGTACCTGGGGTATTATTATTTGTTCGCCAGGTTAAATAGTTCAGTAACGTCATTACCGCCATCATAGCGGCGCTTACATAATATAAAGTAGCTGAATCTAGCATTATTTTTCCGGCAGTCTGCAGTCAGCTTGAGAATAAGGTCTATTGCCATGTATATCAACTACAAGATACAAAAACAGACGCTAGTAGCGTCTGTTTAACTTAGTAGGGTGTATTGTAGCAATTGGCAATAATACTTGACGAAGCGTATTGGATTTAACGGATCTCGTCAGGAATATTTTGCTGTGCCCATGACAATAACTCGATACGGTTACGGCATTTGGTTTTTCTGAATGCACTGTACAAGTGAGTTTTTACTGTGTGTGGGCTGATGCTTAAGTCTTCAGCAATCTCTTTATTTTTCGAACCTTTACTCATTAGTGAAATAATTGCTTTTTCACGTTTAGTAAGTTTAACCGGCTCGATGTCGCCATCTGTCAGTTTATGTAAGGCATCTTTATTAAACTGCAGCATGCGATTTAATGCATTACACATGATTTCGCGGCGATACCATAATTGATCTTCCAGCAACAAACGAATGCCTTTCATTAACACATCAGCATTGTCTGTTGTGTAAAAAACACCACGGATACCACTTAATAGAGCACGGTTAGCTAATTCAGGGTTTTCATCTAAATTGAATAATACGATATCGCATTTCATGCGCAGATGAACGAGTTGCTCTTTAAGCTTACCCCATGGATCAGTGCTTGATGTTTCAATGAATAACAAGCGTGTGCCTTCAGGTACTTCAGAAATATCAGTACCAGATGTGACGTCTAGCCCCTGTGTTTTTAAAAGTGGTTCTAATACATTAACACCAATTGTGTTAACCGGTTCTGGATCTAATAATAAAAAGGCTGAACTACTCATATATATACACTCTTGAATAAAGTTGACAGTTTCATCCTACCACGCAATCCACCCCTTTCGTATTAGAAATTTCTGAGAGTTGTGCAGGAAAAGTGCAGTTTGTGTCTATTTTGTGTCAAATAATACAGTTAGTTAACTTAATGCAACGTGTTAACTAACTGATATATATATAGTATAGTCCAAATTAATATGTTTGTACTACTTTTTACAGTTATTTACATATTAAAGTGCTAGATGCTTTCTTTCATCTTATCTTGGTAAGGAGGCCAACCCATTGGTTTGCCCGCTAACATGTGTAGGTGTATATGGTACACCGTTTGCCCGCCATGTTCGTTACAATTCATCACAACACGAAAGCCATCCTCACTAAAACCAAATTGCTTAGCTAGTTTTGCAGCAACGACATACAAGTGACCAACCAAGTGGGCATTTTCTTCTGTAACGTCATTAACAGTCGCAATTGGTGTTTTGGGAATGATCAATACATGAAAGGGTGCTTGTGGATTAATGTCTTTAAAAGCCAGTGATAACTCGTCTTCATAGACAATATCGGCAGGGATCTCGCGATTAATAATCTTTGTAAAAATAGTCTCTTGGCTCATACTTAGCTCTCTTATAAATGTGGTTAAATGACCGCCCACTAATGACAAACTTTATTTGCAGTGTCAAACTGAAACTGCCACAAGTTGAACAACCAAGGAGTGAACATGCGTAAGTTAGTATTACTGAGTAGTGTGTTAATGCTATTGAATAGTGTTAGCAGTGTAGCCGAGACTATTCACTTTCCAGAAGAGCTTGTACCGTTACAAGTGGGAGATCGCCTTATTGAGCAATCATTTTTTAGCCGTGTTGATGATGTTGAGCTTGCCCCAGGTACCTATCAGCTGAAAATGAAATACACAGATCTATATGAGCAAGGTTATGACGACCATCAGGTTGTAGAGTCAGAGCCTTTTTGGGTTGAAGTGACGGTTGAAAATGGCAAAGACTATGATGTTGTATTTAATCGCGCCAGTAATGCTGTAGCAGCGCAGGTGTTTGCTGAGTCACCTCAAGTGAGCCTAAAAGCGAAAGGCAGTGAGCTTGCGATGCCGTTATCAATTGCTAGTTATCGAGCACAGCCAACGTCAGCGCAAGCTGTTGCGACAGCGCCTGTTGCAAGTTCAAGTAGTAAGCCTGCGACAGCAGTGCCAGTTACCTTACCTGCAAAAGTACCAGGTGGGCAGGCTGGATTAAAAAATATGCCAAATGCAGCGGCAATGCTAGAGTTTTGGTGGCAACAAGCGAGCCCTGAAGAGCGTCGGGCATTCTTACAAAAGGTAAGCAACTAAATCTAATTATTAAAAAAGGCGCTGATATCAGCGCCTTTTTTGGGTTTAGTGACTTACTTTGCAAATAAGTCGTCAACTGTACCTTGTGCAAGAGGGTGGTAACCCGGACGTGCTTTTAAGTACACATCATGCGCCCAGTCTTTTTTACCGTTCTTAATAAGAGCTTTATATAGTGGCACAATTAATTTACGGCGACCGATGCCAGAGAGGTGCTTATCAAGAGCAGGGTAAATTGGTTGATAACCATTACCTACCGCTAGCATAAACCATGCGAAAGCGCGCTCAGCATTAGTTGACTGTGTTAAGTTGAATTGCTTATCAAGCTCAGTCATTTTTTCAATGCTTAAATCGCGAGGTAGATTATTTAAAAAGTGTAGCCACTCATGAACAGACCAATCTGCTGTTGGTAATTGAGCTGCACTAATCTCACCGTTTAACCATGTTTTGGTCACTGCATCAACTTTATCGAAAGCATCAGAGGTTGGATTTGGTGCGTCGCTTGGTAAGCCTGGCTCAAAAATCCACTCATTAACTTTATCCATGCTGACCACGCCTGGGTATTTGTCGATCAGGTTTGCTTTTAAGTAAGTAACAAATTGAGCGGTTGTAAGAGACTTAAACGCAAATTGATCAAAGTAACCTTTTACAAATGGGTCAAACTTGTCACGACCATATTTGTTTTCTAGATAGATTAAGAAAAGTTGACCTTTAGTGTAAGGTACTGAGCTAAATGCATCATCAGGATCGCGGCCATCTAGTTTTAAGTTAAGGCGCGTATCTGGTGCTGGTAGCGTTTTAAGTAATGCACGTAAGCCTGCTGCATCAAGGGCTTGTTCCATCACTGCACGGTCACGGCCAAACACTTCTTCCATGATGCGGTTTTCAACGTAAGACGTGAAGCCTTCGTTTAGCCATAAATCTTCCCACGTTGCATTAGTCACTAAGTTACCAGACCAAGAGTGAGCAAGCTCGTGAGCAATAAGGTTTACTAAGCTTTTATCACCAGCAACAACCGTTGGTGTGATGAATGACAAGCGTGGGTTTTCCATACCACCGAATGGGAAGCTTGGTGGCAGCATTAATAAATCGTAACGACCCCATGCGTATTCGCCATACATTGCGTTAGTTTTGTCGATCATCGCTTGTGTGTCGTTAAACTCTGCAACCGACGCATCTAAAATTGTTGGCTCAGCAAAAATACCGGTTTGCTTAGACATGGCTTTAAATTCTAAATTACCCGCACCAATTGCGATTAAGTATGGCGAAATGGGTTGTGGCATATCGAATAAGTAGTCGCCGTCTTTATAAAGCGCATCTTTATTGTCAGCACTCATAACTGCACGAATGTCTTTAGGAGTGTGAATACGTGCAGAGTAAGTTACGCGCATTGCAGGCGTATCTTGTACAGGGATCCAACTACGAGCATGAATTGCTTGTGATTGGCTGTACATAAATGGGTGTGACTTACTGGCTGTTTGCTCTGGTGTTAACCACTGTAAACCTGAAGCTTCTGGGCGGCTGTTGTAGTAGATACGTGCTTTAACCGCTTGGCTTTTAAATTTAATTGTTAATTTTGAGCCCTTCACGTCATCACGTGCAGCAAGGGTGAAGTCAGCTTTGTGCCAGCTGCCTTTTTTATCTTGATACATTACTTTGTCGATATCTAAATCGCGAGTATCAAGTATAAGTGTTTTGCTGTTCGCATTGTGCCAATCTAGCGTATGCTCAACAAAACCCTCTAGTTGTTTGTCATCAAAATCAACATCTAAATCTAGTAGTAGGTGAGTGGTTGTTACGTCATCTAAGTTTGCGTAAGTGTGCTGGCTGATTGCATCTGCAGTTGCTTGAGAGCAAGCACCGGCCATAGCAAGACTTAAAAGTAATGGTTTAAACTTCATAATAACCCTGGAACACAAATGAAAAAGAGCCCGTTTTATAACATGATTAGTGCAGTGGGTTGAGTGATTTTTACAATCTAATGCGTATTTTGCGACGATAGGTTACACTAATGCGATTAGTTACCGGTAACCTTTGAGGCGTTTTGTGGCTCAGTCCCTGCAATCTTTTCATACCTTTTCTTTGCCAAGCCAATGCCAGCATTTTTATCAAATTGATGAAGTGAATCAGCTTTTAAGCACAGACTTTTCGTCTCCCTTTTGTATTTTAGGTGAAGGCAGTAATACAGTGTTTTTATCTGACTACCAAGGTTCTGTCGTTCACATGAACACGAAGGGCATAAATATAGAGCAGCAAAGTGATGGCTTTTTATTGCATATAGCGGCCGGAGAAAATTGGCATCAATTAGTCGCTATGACCATTGCCAATGACATGCCAGGGCTTGAAAACCTTGCTTTAATCCCCGGTACCGTTGGAGCTGCGCCAGTGCAAAATATTGGTGCTTATGGTGTGGAGCTCGAAAAGTTTGTTAGTTATGTTGAGTACTTTGATATTGCTACCAAAACGATAAACCGTTTAACAAAAGACGAATGCCAATTTGGCTATCGTGACTCTATCTTTAAACATGCACTTAAAAATAAAGCGGTGATCACTCAAGTCGGGTTACTGCTCCCTAAAAAGTGGCAACCAGTGCTCAGTTATGGGCCATTGCAACAGCTTACAACTCCTTCGCCACAGCAGGTGTTTGAACAAATCATCACAACTAGAAACAGCAAACTACCAAACCCAAGTGAACTTGCTAATGCGGGAAGTTTTTTTAAAAACCCTGTGATCTCTAATGAACAACTTGCGTTACTTCTAAAACAGTACCCTGAGCTACCTCATTACTATGTTGATGCTGAACATCATAAGGTTGCCGCAGGGTGGTTGATTGAACATGCTGGGTTAAAAGGCTATCAAGTTGCAGGAATTGAAGTTCATCAGCAGCAAGCGTTAGTGCTCGTGAATCACGGCAATAGCACTGGGGATGATTTAATTGCTATGGTGAAACATGTTCAGCAACAAGTCTGGCAAAATTACAAAATTGCGCTACAACATGAGGTGCGACTGATTGATGCCGATCGTGAGTGTCACATTGAATTGGGAGCTTCATCATGAAAGCACCAGATGGTAATAAATTAGCTATTTTGCAAGCGCTCAATCAAGGTGGTTTTGTTTCTGGCCAGCAATTAGGAGAACAATTAGGTATTAGCCGTGCTGCTGTTGGTAAACATATTCATTCTTTGCAGGAAATGGGCCTAGATATCTTTAAAGTAACGGGTAAAGGGTATTGCCTGAACAATAATGCAGGGTTTCTAAATCAACAAGCGATTACTGAGCAGTATAAAAAACTTGGTGGTAACACAGCTAACGTTGAGGTGCAGCCAATTATTGATTCAACCAATAGTGAATTAATGCGCCGTCTACAAAGTGACGTTCCGTTAACATCTGGCACTGTACTGGTTGCGGAAATGCAGCAAGCAGGAAAAGGCCGTCGCGGCCGAGTATGGCAATCACCATTTGGCGCTAATTTATACTTTAGTTACTTCTGGCGCTTGGATGATGGCTTACAGGCGGCGATGGGAGTGTCGATTGCAGTAGGGCTAGCTGTATATGATGCCTTAAAAGCTTTGTATCAAATTGATGTTGAGCTTAAGTGGCCAAACGATATTTATATAAACAGAGAAAAACTGGCGGGTGTTCTCGTTGAACTTGATGGGCAACCACAAGGGCCCTGTCAATTAGTGATCGGTATTGGCATAAATCTACATATGCCCGAAAGTGTCAGCCAACACATTGACCAAGCGTGGACCGACCTGAGTCAGCATGTTCAACAGTTAGATAAGAATAAACTCGCTGCTTATTTGTGTATTTGTTTAGAACAGCGATTAGCGCAGTACCAGCAGTCAGGGCTAAACGAGATGTACATACAATGGAATAGCTTAAATGCATTTGCTAAAGAGTGTGTCGAGCTAAATACAGGACATCGTAGCTGGCGAGGAATTTGTGAAGGGATTGATAGCCAAGGTGGTATCCGCATTCGCCAAGACGGAGAGGTAAAAAGTTATTATGGTGGTGAGATTTCATTGCGTAAGGCAGATAAATGAGACTGTTAGTTGATGTAGGTAATACTGCTATTAAAGCTGTTTTATATAATCAGGGCTGTTACAAACAATGTGAACTGAATGCGCTGCCTTGGCCGCAAATTAATGACATGGTGTTTGCTTGTGTAGGCAGCACCGAGTTGCTTGCTCCTCTCATTAAGTTAGCCGAGCAACATAAAGTTACCGTGTACGAGGCAAAAGTAAGCGCTAAACTTGAGAATTTAAAATGTGCCTACGAGCACTTTACCAATTTAGGTATTGATCGTTGGCTTGCACTAATTGCTGCATATGTGGAGCTGCCAAAGCAACACTGTATTGTGGTCGATGCTGGCACCGCAACAACGATTGATGTATTAAACAGCGAAGGAGAACACCTTGGCGGGTGGATTTTGCCTGGGCTTGATTTAATGACAACCTCATTAACGCAAAATACGCAAAAAGTGTTCGATGATGGGCAAACTCCATTTGCTGCAGAGTTAGGTCGAAATACCCCTAATGGTTTAAAAAACGGTGCACTTGTTGCGACTGTAGGGGCAATTGAGCAAGCTAAGCGTCATCTTAATAACGAAAATAGCTGTTTATTATTCGCTGGTGGCTATGGAAAGTTGTTGGCCGAACAGTTCGCTGAGAGTGAGTTTGACAGTCAGCTTGTTTTCAAAGGACTGAATTACTGGTTAGAATTAACACTAAAACAGTAAAAAAGCCTATATTTGCCTGAATAGTGAGCGTTTAACACATAAAATCACATTTTTTTTGATTTTATTGTTGCATCACAATAAACCTTACCTTAGAATCTCGCCCCGTACTAAAGCAGTGCCGACTTAGCTCAGTTGGTAGAGCAACTGACTTGTAATCAGTAGGTCATCCGTTCAACTCGGATAGTCGGCACCACTTTCCTTTTACCGGAAGTGACTTAGTAAAGAATTTTCGTGGAGGGGTTCCCGAGCGGCCAAAGGGATCAGACTGTAAATCTGACGGCTCAGCCTTCGCTGGTTCGAATCCAGCTCCCTCCACCACTTTATTCTTGACGGTTAGAGGTAGTTTAAGAACAGGTTCCTATGCGGGCATCGTATAATGGCTATTACCTCAGCCTTCCAAGCTGATGATGCGGGTTCGATTCCCGCTGCCCGCTCCAGACTTCTGGTGTTGCTGATATAGCTCAGTTGGTAGAGCGCACCCTTGGTAAGGGTGAGGTCGGCAGTTCAAATCTGCCTATCAGCACCAGTATCGAGAACTCATCTTAATTTCTTCCTTTATCTGTCAGAAAAAACTATTTGAAATTTGAAAAAATTAAATTAATCTACCCTCGGTGGATTATTTTCATATGTAATCTAGATACACAAAACTGATAGGTTCCGTCATGGCAAAAGAAAAGTTTGAACGCGTAAAACCGCACGTAAACGTTGGTACAATCGGCCACGTTGACCACGGTAAAACAACTCTAACAGCAGCAATCACTAACGTACTTGCAAAAGTATACGGT
>NZ_JBMMUE010000023.1:0-53919 GCF_049257215.1 Pseudoalteromonas thalassia | reverse complement strand
TTAGTAATTATTTGATGAATTATTATAACTGGCGCAGGCCACATAGCCATAATCAAATGGTTGCCCCTGCTATAGCAGAAGAAAAACTTAATTCACTGTCCGGAATTAGTTGACCACAACAGAGGCTACATTGTTAAAAATGTTAGGGGTAAAATTGCCCGCACATCCTGATAACAAAAATTGTAAAAAGGAGTTTTCAAAATACAATAATGAATCCAATACTTGCTCAAATACTTATAGTAAGTTATTTCAAGAAGATAGCTACAAAGAGATAATAAAAACGGTGAAGCAAATTGAAGATCTAAAAAGTTTTTATATGGGGTAGCTAGTGCTAAACCTGTTTTACAATGAGTTATTCTACTTCCTAAGTCTAAATATCGTAATAGTCGTTTAGGTTATAACTTACAGCTATTTTGCTTTGAATCGGATATCTGACGATACCATTATCGTTGGGTTTCATTCCGTTCTACTCAACCTACAAGCTGATGGCTCTCTAATCCATCGCACGAAATATATTTCACGCCTACGCGGGGTAAATCCGCTGCAACCTAAAAACTTGTAACTCGCTAACTCGTTTTATTAAGATGCACACTTTTTCGCTTCGTGGGTTAGCTGTTTGAGAGCGATAATTTGGCCTTGTTTGTTTTGGTCAAGTGCCAGTAGGTCACCTTGGTGAATATGGGTATCTAGGGTGCCGTGCTTTTGTAATTCTTCAAGTAGCGATTGTTTAATTTGTACGAGTACATTTTGCTCGCAGTCTGCGATATACCAGTCGTTATCAACACTGACTAGACGCCCCGTGAAGCTGGTGCGGGCTTGGTGATTGGCTAATGCTTGTTGGTAGTTAGTATCTAGCGTTTGCTTTTGCTGCTTTAGATTGCTTACATAACTGCCTTTAGAGTCGAGCTCGTGAACTTCTACCCACTGATAATCAGAAAGATCAACAGCATAAATGTTTGTTAGTTCTCGATAATTATATTCAAGCATAACAAAGCCAAATAACGCTAGGGCAACAAATAAACTGGCCATTTGTATTTTCAAAAAACGTTGTTTTTTAGGCCGTGTTACTTGTGGCGTTTGCATTTGTGCAAGTTGTTCGGTGCTTAAGCTGTGCTGTGTTTTACGCTTTTGAAAATGTGCTTTTAAATCAGCATCGAGTTGCTCGTCGTTACGCTTCATGATGGCCTCCTAGTTGTTGTTTCAGGTTTTGACGGGCATATCGCAGCCGAGTTTTAATGGTCTCTGGGTTACTTTGTGTAATAGCAACAATATCTTCGAGACTAAAGCCTTCTTGCTGTAGGGTCAGTGCTTCTCGCTGTACAAAGCTAAGCGCCATGAGTGCTTTATCAAAGGCTTCATAGTCGTAGTGATATTCTGCACCTTTTGGTTCAGAAAAAACTTGGTTGTCTTCTAATTCAACGAACTTTTGCTGCTTACGAAACTCATCAATCAACAAATTACGTGCTAAACGAAATAGCCACGCTTTTGGATTGTTCTGTTCATTGTAAAAGTCGCGTTTATCAATAACTTTTAACCAAGTTTGCTGGCATATATCGAGAGCAAGATCTTTATCACTTTGGGTGACTAGGTAGTGATAAAGATCGTTCCCGTACTGAGCAACGAGTTGGTTAAGATAACGGTTGTCGCCTGTTTTGGCATACTGCGCCAAACAATCAGTGTTTGGCTTGTCAAATAACCATGTCTTGATGCTCATTAGCATAGGCCGTTATCCATCTATTTTAAAATCAAGTTGAACGCTTTGGTTTGTTTGTAATTGTGCCACACCTTCAACAACTTTAGGGCGATATTTCCAACGTTTAATAGCGCGAATTGCTTCGCGGTCAAATACCCGTTTAGGTTCGGCATCAATAATAACTGGGTCGATAACTTCGCCAGACGGTGAAATGCTAAAGCTAATTTGCACCCAGCCTTCAATCCCATCACGGGCTGCAACCGGTGGGTATTTAGGATTTATGCGTACAATTGGCGTTGCATCTCCCGTTGGTTGGTTAATGCTTTTGCTAAGCGTGTCGCCAATGTTATCGAATGTCATCGTTGGTGTTAAATCTGCTACCACAACCGTATCTGGATTATCACTCGTTGGGCGTGGCGGCGTTTTTGGTGGCATTTTAGCAACTGGTGGTGGCGGCAGTGTTTGCTTTACTTGCACTTTTGAATCTTCTGGTACTTCATAAATTTCAACCGTAATATCTGGACCTGTTTTTACATCGGCTCTTTGCTCAGCAGAAATTAAGTACTGCATAAATGCAAATGCTGCAAAGGTCATTACACCGCCACCAATAATTGCTGCGGTTGTCTTTAAAGCTGTATTGCTGTTATTCAAGCTTGCTGAGTTTAGTGGTAAAGTATGCATAGCCGTTCCTCTTTGGATAATTGCTTTCATAGCTAAAACGGCTGGCAAATAAAAAAGGGGTGAAATTTTTTTCACTTTTTATTTTTCACTAATTTTAGTGTGACTTTTTAGGTTGTTATGAAACTTATTCAAATAGATAAAGCCCGTTACCGTAAACATTTAAACCAAGTGATTATTGCTTGTGTAATTGCTTTAGCCGTTGGCAGTTTAGCCATTTCACAAACATTAATTGCGTTATTCCCTGACCCAAGCGGTAGCCATTTTCATTGGAACCTATTAGGTGTTGTTGTGTGTAGTTTGCTGGTGGGTTTTGTGCTTAATAAATACCGCAACCATGATTACATGACTGAAATTGTCTATGTGTGGGAGCTAAAAAAAGCGCTAAATAAAATTACTCGAAAAATGCCAAAGTTAAAAGCTGCAGGGCGCGAGGGCAATGCAGATGCTTTATTAGCAATTCATTACAGCTATGCCGGTTCGCGTTTGTTATGGCAGCTTGATGACAACACCATTACCATGGATGAGTTGGCAATTAAGCAGGCAGAGCTTGATGGTGTGGCAGAAAAATACAATCTCTCGCTTGATGCAGAACGTTATGATGAGTCAATCTTAAAGCAATTTTAAGGACGAATAATGAAAAAGGTTTTGATTGTTTGCTTGGGCAATATTTGCCGCTCACCTACTGCTGAAGCGGTACTTCGTAGCCGTGCCAAGGCATTGGGTGTCAATGTTAAAGTTGATTCTGCTGGCACCATTGGCTATCACCAAGGCAATCCACCTGATTCACGTTCAAAAGCAGCAGCCGAAAAGCGCGGTTATAGTTTTAAAGGGATATATTCACGACCTGTGACTCAAGCTGATTTTTATGAGTTTGATTTAATCTTTGCGGCAGACAAGCAAAATCTTGCTGATTTACAAGCTCAGTGTCCAGAGCACTTACAATATAAGTTGTCGCTGTTTTTAAGTCATGGTGATGCAGGGCAGAGCGAGATCCCTGATCCCTATTATGGTGGCGATCAAGGTTTCGAAAAGGTACTTGATTTAATTGAGGACGCAGCCGATAACCTGCTTAAAAAGTTTTAATATCAATCCGCAATAATACTTAATCATTTTGAGGGATTAAACCTATCGCTATCTGCGTTAAAAATTTCTGATTTACGACTGCATGGATGCAGAAGGTAGAGCAATGCAGGAGCAATTGTCGAGCACAACTAAATAACGAAATGTTTGCCTTGCTATCAACGAGGTTTTCTTGCCTCAAAATAGACCACTTAATTAAGCGAATTGGTATAAAAAGGGTCGCATTGCGACCCTGTTATTTATCTTTTTATTTTAAAGTCTAATTGCACCCGAGAAGTTGCAGCAATGGCTTGATCATTTTCAAACTTAGGCGCATAACGCCATTTTTTCATTGCTTTTACTGCTTCTCTTTCAAATGCAGTACCACCTTCAGAGTCAACTACAGTTATGTTGTCTACAAAGCCTGACGGGGTGACTTCAAATTCCATCACGACAATGCCGTCTTCCATACGTTGTGCTTTTGACATTGGGTATTTCGGCGGCACACGGTACAACGGCTCTTGTTCTTGGCTTTCTTTCCAAGGTACCATTTTTGCAATCGCTAAGCAGTGTTTGGTTGCTTCGTCGCTTTTACCAGTTTTTTCGTATAAGTGAACTAGCTTTGAATGGGCGTTTAATTCGGTTTGATGATCAAAGTCTAGCTCTTGATCAAATACACTTACTACGTGATTCAATCGCTCAATAGCGGTGCTGTATTTACGTTGGTTTTCTGCAAATGCGGCAACTAAAAAGTCTGCGCTAATACGATCGACAGCGTTATTTGGTAAGTTTTCTTGGTAGTACTTATCAGCTTCTTCAAGATACTCCTTTGCTGTGTAATAGCGCTCGCCAGTGCCTTTATAAGCAAGGATACGAGCAGCGGTCATTTTTGCATCAGCAACAAGCTTGTCTGAGTTTTGTTTTTCAGCAATAGCAATGACATCATCAAGATACGTATCAGCGCGCTTAGCTGAGGCAGTTGATTCTGCCATGCCGATTAATGAATCATATACTTGTACACTTAGCTTGCCGTGGTTTTTTTCGAGTATTTCGTAGGCTGTGCGATATAACTCAAAGCGTTGTTCTTGTTCGCTTTTATCTAGGCTGTTTGCATAGTTAATGGCAAGATTGGCGGTGTTGTCGGCGCTTTCACCATAAATTTCTTTGCCAAGCTCAAACGCTTTTTTAGCAAGCTCGCTACTGTCTTGCTTATTTTCTATAGCAGCGACATAAGCGCGGTAGGTGTCGTTAAATTCTTGTGTGGTCGTTTCATTGGCAATGCCTTGCTGACTAAATAGTAATGCAACACATAAGGCAAGTGAGCTCTTTTTCATAATATTCCTTATTATTTTGCCCAAAGAACAGGGGATTAATACTTGTAGATGATAATTATTATCATCATTAAGTGCAAGGTAGCAAATTACAGTCGATGTGTCACTGTTTGGCTTTAAGGTACGTGTTGCGATTCACTGGACTCTTGATTGGCAAACTTGGCAGGCTTAGTAGCAGGGCGCTGCAAATTAGCACGAAGGCTTTTTTCATAATATTCCCTATTATTGTTGTTTTTATTAACGGTTTGAAAAAGGTTTACTGCTTTATTTAGATTAAACTAATCTATTTTTTCGAATCGATTAAATGCTCATTTGTAGCAATTTGTTTCAATTCAATAAGCTAGGTATAAAATGAAGGGTGTTTATCGTGTTTGCTAAGCGCAGCTTGAGCGAGGCGCAAAGCTCGTATCTTGGGGTGGTTTGAGTGTATAATACTTGAATTGCTGGTAACTGCCTCAATATTAGTTATCACTCGTCGTATGTTGCATTCTTACAACCTTCAAGCTGTTGTAATCACATTTGCAGTATCGCATTTATTTTTTAATTTTGGATTTGTCGTGGCGCAAGTAAGAGCAAGAGTCCAGCTAAATGTTGGCAAAAACAGTGATATTCCTGCAGAAATCGTATCTTTTAGTGGTTTAAAAGATGGTCAAGAGCATGTGGCATTAGTATTTAATCAAGCCGACTCTGAGCAAGATGTGCCATTAATTCGCATGCATTCAGAGTGTTTAACTGGCGATGTATTTCACTCGTCACGTTGCGATTGTGGTGAACAATTAAATGAGTGTATCGAAATGATGCATCAGCAAGGCGGCATTTTACTGTACTTACGCCAAGAGGGCCGTGGCATTGGTTTATACAATAAGATTGATGCTTACGTATTGCAGTCACAAGGTATGAATACTTACGAAGCGAATAACCACTTGGGTTTTGCTGATGATTTACGCGACTTTTCAGATGCGGTTTTAATGTTAGAGGCTCTTGGGCAAAAGCACGTTAAGTTAATGACCAATAACCCAAATAAACTTAAAGCACTGCGTGATGCAGGCATTGAGGTTGACTCTGTTGTGGGCACGCACGCTCATATTAAAGCAGGTGTAGTAGGCAATCGTGCTTACCTCGAAACGAAAATCAAACATGGTTCGCACATGCTTGATATTAAAAAAATTAAAAAGCCTGAATAAATTTCACAACAGGTGACTATAAACAAGTAGCGCACCCAGTTATACTCGGTGCGTTTTGTCGTTATTGAATGAGAAATTATGTCAATCGAAGTTCGTGTTTTTAAAGCTGGTGCAGGCGTAAAGTGGTTTAAAGCAGGCTGGGAAATCTTTAAGCTGCAACCGTTTACTTTTATCTTAATGCATCTGCTAATAGTGGTAATTAGCTTTTTGGCGCTAGTACTGCCTCTATTGCAAGTTGTTGGTGCGTTTGTGACGCCGTTTTTAATGGCGGGGTTTTATCAAGCTGTGCTCACAAAACAACAAGGTGGGACTATCAGCCAAGCTGATATTTTTAAGCCATTTAGCAACAAAGGAAACCGTATTGGTTTAGTGCGAGTCGCTGTGTATCAGATGGCGGCGGGTATTTTATTGGCATTACTTTCTAATTTTATCTTTGCAGATGCTTACGCTGTTATCTCGAGTCAGACTTTTGACCCTCAAAATCAAGCTCATTTGGCTGATTTATTAGCGACCATTTCTATGGGGCAAGTTGCGGTATTTTTATTGGCTATCTGTGTGTATTTAACGGCTTTTGCCTACGCAGTACCTTTGGTCTACTTTCAAAAGCAAAGCAACATGTTTGCGGTGTTAAAAACCTCTTTTATGGTATTTTATAAAAATATGGCACCACTGAGTGTGTATGGCCTTATTTGTGCCGTGTTAATGGTGATCTGTATTCCTTTATCGTTTATTCCTCTATTGGTTTTAATGCCAATTTGTTACATTAGTTTCTTCGTGTCATTTCAGGCTATTTTTATGCCGGTTGTACCAAAAAGTGATGACCAAGCTAATGCGCCTGAATCACCGTCGCAATCAGGACGTTTTGACGCGTAATGGATGATAAAGAACAAAAGTTAAAGAATTACGTACTTTGGTTACTATCTCGACAAGATTATTCGCGTCGGGATCTAACCCGAAAGTTACAGCAAAAAGAGGCGACGCCAGAGTTCACAGAGCGTTTGTTAGATTGGTGTGAGTCACACAACTTTATTAACGAGCAGCGCTATTGTGAAGGGTTTGTACGCCGCCATTTAGCAAAGTATCATGGTGCAAAACGCATTCAGAGCGAAGCGATGGCAAAAGGGATAGACCGAGCATTATTAGATAAGACGCTCGAAGAGTTCGAAATCGATTGGTTTGAACTCGCACAGGACGCATATTTAAAGAAGTTTTCAAATTCAGGTAAAGAACTCGACCAGAAAGAAAAAGCGAAACGTGTTCGCTACTTGATGTATCGAGGCTTTAATTACGAACAAATTGATTTTGCAATGCAAGCACAGCAATAAACGGGTGAGATTTTCACATGCAGCATATGACTACCGCACAGATCAGGCAACAGTTCTTAGACTTTTTTGCCTCTAAACAACACCAAATTGTTCCTTCAAGCTCGCTGATCCCGGGTAACGATGCCACGTTATTATTCAATAATGCCGGTATGGTGCAATTTAAAGATGTATTTTTAGGTGCGGAAAGCCGCCCTTATTCACGTGCAACCAGCTCACAACGTTGTGTGCGTGCCGGTGGTAAACATAACGACCTTGAAAACGTAGGTTACACAGCACGTCACCATACATTCTTTGAAATGTTAGGTAACTTCAGCTTTGGTGATTATTTCAAGCAAGACGCAATTAAGTTTGCTTGGGAATTTTTAACTGAAGTTGTAAAACTTCCGCAAGAAAAGCTACTTGTTACCATCTATCACGATGACGAAGATGCTTTCAACATTTGGCATAAAGAAGTAGGTCTGAGTGAAGACCGCATTATTCGCATTGCAACTAGCGATAACTTCTGGTCAATGGGCGATACGGGTCCGTGTGGTCCATGTTCTGAGATATTTTACGATCACGGTGAGCACATTTGGGGTGGTCCTCCGGGTTCACCAGAAGAAGACGGTGACCGTTTCATTGAGATCTGGAACCTAGTATTCATGCAGTTTAACCGCCATGCCGACGGTACAATGGAGCCGCTTCCCAAGCAGTCTGTTGATACAGGTATGGGTCTTGAGCGTATCTCTGCAATTTTACAAGGCGTGCACTCAAACTACGAAATCGATTTATTCCAAGCACTCATTGCAGCTGCGGCTAAAGTGACTAACGCACAAGACTTAGATGATAAATCGTTACGCGTTGTGGCTGACCACATTCGTTCATGTGCATTCTTAGTATCTGACGGCGTTATGCCATCTAACGAAGGCCGTGGTTATGTACTACGTCGTATTATTCGTCGTGCGGTTCGTCACGGTAACAAGTTAGGCGCGAAAGGCGCATTCTTCTATAAGCTTGTTGCTGCGTTAATTGAGCAAATGGGTCAAGCTTACCCAGAGCTTGCTAAGCAACAAGAAATTATCGAAAAAGTACTACGTATTGAAGAAGAGCAGTTTGGTAAAACACTTGAACGTGGTCTGGCAATTCTTGAAGAAAGCCTAGCAGACATCAAAGGTGATGTGATCCCGGGTGATTTAGTATTCAAGCTTTACGACACTTATGGTTTCCCTGCTGATTTAACGGCAGACGTGGCGCGTGAGCGTTTTATGACCATTGATGAGCACGGCTTCCAAGAGTGCATGGCAGTGCAACGTAAGCAAGCACAGCAAGCTGGTAAGTTTGGTGCTGATTACAACCAACAACTTAAGTCTGAAAAACACACAGACTTTAAAGGTTACGATGCAGAGCATTACACAGGCACTGTGGTTGAGCTTTTCCATGAAGGTCAATCTGTTTCTGTACTTGAAGATGGTCAAGAAGGTATCGCAATCCTTGACCGCACACCGTTCTATGCTGAATCAGGTGGTCAGGTTGGTGATACCGGTGTGTTAAAAGTTGCTGGCGGTGAGTTTGTCGTTACTAACACCACTAAGCTTGGTAATGCATTTGCGCACCATGGTCGTGTACAAGGCCGCATTGGTACAAACGATAAAGCAGAGGCAACCATTGATGCAGCACGTCGCGATAGCATCAAGAAAAACCACACTGCAACACACATTTTACACGAAACGTTACGTCAAATTTTAGGTGAGCACGTAAATCAAAAAGGTTCACTTGTTGACCCAGAGCGTTTACGTTTTGACTTCTCACACTTTGAAGCGGTAACAAAAGACGAATTACGTCAAATCGAGCGCGCAGTGAACGACGAAATCCGTCGTAACTTTGCACTTGAGACTGAACTAATGGCTATCGAAGATGCTAAAGCGAAAGGTGCAATGGCATTATTCGGTGAAAAATACGACGACGAAGTGCGTGTAGTAACCATTGGTGATTACTCAATCGAGTTATGTGGTGGTACTCACGTTAAGCGTGCAGGTGACATCGGTTTATTTAAAATCGTATCAGAAAGCGGTATCGCTGCCGGTATCCGCCGTATTGAAGCAGTAACAGGTGCTGAAGCTGTTGCTTATGTAAGTGAGCAAGAGCAACAACTAAACGATGTTGCAGCGCTAGTAAAAGGTGATAGCAGCACAGTACTTGAAAAAGTAACGGCATTACTTGAGAAATCAAAAGGCCTTGAGAAGCAAATTGCACAGCTTAACGACAAGCTAGCAAGCGCGGCAGGTGCATCGTTACTTGACTCTGTTGTTGAAGTTAACGGTATTAAGCTACTGGTTGCTGATGTTGCTGGTACTGAGTCTAAAGCACTTCGCGGCATGGTTGATGACCTGAAAACGAAGATTGGTTCAGGTGTTATTGCCCTTGGCGTAGCTAATGGCGACAAAGTAAGCCTAATTGCAGGTGTAACTAAAGACCTAACAGGTAAAGTGAAAGCCGGTGAGCTTGTAAATCACATGGCTGCACAAGTAGGCGGTAAGGGCGGTGGTCGTCCTGATATGGCACAAGCTGGTGGTACTCAGCCAGAGAACCTTGCAGCAGCCTTAGAAAGTGTAACTGGTTGGTTATCTGAGCGTTCTTAACTACTAGTGGCACTTATCGTCCAAAAATTCGGTGGCACCTCAGTTGGCTCAATTGAGCGAATTGAGGCCGTCGCCGACCTTGTTGTAAAAACCAAGCAGCAAGGCCATCAAGTTGTGGTGGTGCTCTCGGCTATGTCGGGAGAAACTAACCGTCTTATTCAACTCGCTAAACAAATCGATTCTCGACCAAGCGCCCGTGAGCTTGATGTACTGCTTACCACAGGTGAGCAAGTGTCTGTTTCTTTACTGGCAATGGCTATCATTAAACGTGGCCACTCAGCGGTAAGTTTGCTGGCTGATCAGGTCAACATTCGCACCGACAATATGTTTGGTAAAGCGCGTATTGAAGAGGTTG
Source organism: Pseudoalteromonas thalassia (assembly GCF_049257215.1). Taxonomy (NCBI): domain Bacteria; kingdom Pseudomonadati; phylum Pseudomonadota; class Gammaproteobacteria; order Alteromonadales; family Pseudoalteromonadaceae; genus Pseudoalteromonas; species Pseudoalteromonas thalassia. Next base: position 43,673 of record NZ_JBMMUE010000023.1, on the reverse strand, counting down.
CAGCGACTCGTTTAAAGCATGAGCTTGAGCACAACCGTATTGCTATAATCGCAGGCTTTCAGGGCCGAGATATCGAAGGTAATATCACCACACTTGGCCGAGGTGGTACTGATACTTCAGCAGTTGAGATTGCGGGAGCGATTAATGCTGACGAATGTCAGATCTATACCGATGTTGATGGCGTATATACAACTGATCCGCGTATTGAACCAAATGCTCGTCGAATGAGCCATGTTACTTTCGAAGAAATGCTCGAAATGGCGAGTTTAGGTGCTAAGGTATTGCATATTCGTAGTGTAGAAGCGGCAGGAAAATACAATATACCGCTCAGAGTACTATCGAGTTTTAACCCAGATCAAGGGACCTTGATCAGTTTTGAGGAACCGGAAGTGCAAGCAAATATTGTGTCAGGTATTGCTTTCAATCGTGATGAAAGTTTGATTTATATCAATCAAATGCAATATGGGATTGAAAACCTGGCTAAAATTACGAAACTTTTTGCAGAGTTTGGTATCGAAATTGATATGATTAATCAAGTTAATCATAACTTTGAAAAAATAGACTATGCTTTTACTGTGCACACCAATGATTTTGAACAAGCATTGGAAGTTTTAACCTTAAATCAGGCTGCGCTTGGCGCAGATTCTATTAAAGGAATAAGCAATGTTGCTAAGGTGTCAGCAGTAGGAGTGGGGATGAAGTCACACTCTGGAGTAGCAAGTTTATTTTTTAATGCGCTTGCCGAAGAAAACATCAAAGTCATTTTGGTGTCGACATCTGAAATTAAGATTTCAGTTCTAATAGACGAAAAATATTTAGAGCTGGCAGTACGTGCGCTGCACAAAGTTTTTTTAACTGAAAATGAATAAGATTTAGAGTTTTTACTTACTTTTAAGTCTAGATTTCATTAGAATGTTTTTGACGCGGAATCTTTTAATTTTTTGGAATATGGGAGCAAGAGAATGCTAATACTAACTCGTAGAGTAGGTGAAACCCTTATGATCGGTGACGAAGTTACAGTTACTGTTCTTGGTGTTAAAGGAAATCAAGTTCGCATTGGTGTTAATGCGCCTAAAGATGTATCAGTACATCGTGAAGAAATCTACATGCGCATCCAAGCAGAGAAATCTAACCCAAATCCGGGCAACGTTTAATCAGCGAAAGATATTTTAAGAGCCACTCATTGAGTGGCTCTTTTATTTAGTTCTGCAACAATCTCTTCATTTAGCGCTTTTTTAGACAGGTATTGCATACCTCGACTAGCTTTCAAAATATAGCCTCGCTCAGTCTCAATTATGTCTGTGATTTGTTGCCATGTTAGTTGATAGTGTTTATAGGGATTTTCGGCTTTAACACCTTCATCATCAAACACGATAGTTACTTCACTACCTGAAGCACGACTCATCATTTGTCTGGCCACCCACCATGGACGTTTATAATAAAACGATAAGCACTCCACTACGGCAAGCATTATCATAAAACTACCTAAATAATGGTTTTCTAACTGGTAAAAGGCTAGTAGGCCTAATGTTATGAGCAATGCTAACAGAGGATATTTAGGTTTAGCCTGAGATGAGTAGGGTAAAGACTCATTAAAGCACTCGTAGTAATACGGTTTATCTAATGTGTAAGTTGTAGTTAATGTCATTCGTGGACTCACTTAATTTGCTGATAGCAGTTTAACATTGATAAAAAAAATCTGCCGCAGTTGGTTTTCATTTAGTTGTCATTGTGAGAGCTTAAGGTATGTGTATTTTAAAGGTGTAAGCTATATGTTTGTTAGTTCAATGTCGTTAGCACTTGCAATGACTACAAATACTTTTTTGGTTATGGGCGATATGCCATACACCCCAATAGATGAAATTAATCTCGCAGAAGGCGGAAAAATTGCCAAGGCAATCGCAGCGACACCTCATGAATTTTTGATGCACTTGGGCGATATGAAATCGGGCTCACTTGCATGCACGAATAAGCTTTTGCAAACTAACAAGGCGTTACTAACATCGTTGACCGAAAAACCTTTTATTTACACCCCAGGTGATAATGAATGGACCGATTGCGACCGAGAAAAGCTATCTGTGCGTTTTGATGAGCTTGAGCGGCTAAGTTTTATAAAAGGCTTAATGTTCGACGATGCTTATACACAAAAAGCAAAGCGGCTACAGGGTTATGCGACACAAGCAGAGATGCTAGAAAATGCCCGATGGCAATTTAATGGCATTGAGTTTCGTACCTTGCATATACCGGGCACCTTTAATGGTCGCTCGCAAATCTTAAAAAGTGATAAAAACGCAGCACTGGATGCCGCCGATATGCGTGATAAATACAATCTTGTTTGGCTAAAGCAAGCACATGTTCATCAGGATGCTAAGGCCTATGTGTTTGGCTTTCAGGCAGATATTTACCACCCAACCAGTAAATCCGCTTGCAGTGAGTCACTGCGCGCCGATTGTGATGCCTTTAAAGTATACCGAGATGCCATCAGCGATTTTGCAAAGCATACCAATAAGCCAGTGCTCGTGATGCATGGTGATACAGGGCCATACTGTACACAACAGTTAGCGAGTAACTTAACGCGCTTAAATGTCCCCGGTGATTTTGCCGTAAGTGATGTCGCAAAAGTGAGTTTTATCGACGGTCAGTGGCACATAGCGAGTGTAACGACAAATAAGCCTCTCACAACGTCTTGTGAATGAAAACGTACTCTTAGCCATCAGCTTGTAGGTTGGGTAGAACGGAGTGAAACCCAACAAGTTAGCGAGTTTCAATGGGAAAGAGTAAAGTTGCTAACTTGAGGCTCGCGTAGGCGTGAAATTTATTTCGCGCGATTTTCTCAATTAATGCAGCTGTAAGTCGGGCTTTAGCCCGTTATGTATGAGTGATAAAACATGTGTCGCCATAAATGACGACCAATATGACATAGGGTAGAACGGAGTGAAACCCAACAAGTTAGTAAGTTTCTTGACACAAGCAGTAGGCAACCTAGAGTTGCTAAATTGCATACACAAAAAAGCGGCACTAGGCCGCTTTTTTCGTAAGGTGTGATATTAGCAGTTAGTTTCTTCTGCTTTAACACCTTCTTTAACTTCTTCACATGCATCTTCAACTGCATTTTGAGTATCAGTGATTGCTTCATCTATACGCTCACCGGCTTCCTCTGCTGAGTTGTCTTCACAGCCCATAATGAATAAACCTGAAAATAGGGCGATAGTAGCGGCTTTTAAAGTTGAATTTTTCATAACTAAATTCCTTGTAAATTAAATATTAGGGTTAATTAAATTTTAACTTGCTTTACTTAGGTACGTTGCCTCTAAGAGCACCTGACACTAACGAAATAACAAGCAATACTAAAAAAATGAAAAAGATAATCTTAGCAATGCCTGCTGCGGCTCCAGCAATACCGCCAAAACCTAACACTGCAGCGATTAATGCAATAACTAAAAAAGTAATGGTCCAGCGTAACATAGTGGTCTCCTTGCCTAATTAATTTTTCAAATGGTCGAGTTGAATAAAGCGAGTTTTATGCCAATCATTATTATCTTTATATTTCAGTTGCTTAGCGGTTTTTGTGGTCGGGGCATGGTTATTCTTTTGGTAACTTTTACGATCAAGCGTGTAACTTATTCATAGTGATATTTTTTCATATTAATTAAATTCATTTTATATTTAGTTTTGTCTTTATTGGTAAGACCAATTTCACTTTTTGTTATGGGTTGTTACTGTAACACCTTGTTAAGCAGGGTTTTTGAACAGAACTTGCTTTTCGTTGGTTTGCTTTAATATAACTGATGGCTATGTTCATTATTTTTATCATCTATAACGTAAGGTTAATTGCTGAAATAGTATGGTGTTAATTAGTTGTGCTCTATGTTATTTTGAGTTTAATTGGTTTTACCAATTTACAATAGGCTATACAAATCATTTTTGTTTGTTATTATTGATGAATAAATATTTAACAAAAATGATTTTTTATTTTTAATCATCGAAGGGGAGTTGTATGGATATTGGTGAATTGCTCACAACTGCAGGCAGCTTAATGGTAACAGGCATGGTTGGCGTGTTTGTTTTTCTGAGCATTTTAATATCTGCGGTTATTTTAATGTCAAAAGTTGTAAGCCGATTCGATGATCCTACAAGTGTAGAGCCAACACGAACAGCAAAAATTCAACCTCAACAGGGTGTGCCTCAGGCACATATTGCCGCGATCAGCGCTGCAATTGCACAATTTCGTAATAAACAAAAATAATGGGGCAGCTTAAACATGGCTAAATTAAAACTTACAGAATTAGTATTGCGTGACGCTCATCAGTCTTTATTGGCCACGCGTATGCGTTTAGACGACATGCTACCCATGGCTGAAAAACTTGATAATGCAGGTTATTGGTCTATTGAATCATGGGGTGGAGCAACCTTTGACTCATGTATCCGTTATTTAGGTGAAGATCCTTGGCAACGTATTCGCGAATTAAAAGCGGCAATGCCAAATACTAAACAGCAAATGCTATTGCGCGGACAAAACCTTTTAGGCTACCGCCATTATGCAGACGATGTTGTCGAAAAGTTTGTAGAACGAGCCCATAAAAATGGTGTAGATGTGTTCCGAATTTTCGATGCTATGAACGATGTACGTAATCTTGAAACTGCAATTAAAGCAGCGGTTAAAGTAGGCGCACACGCTCAAGGTACTATTTCGTACACCGTAAGCCCAGTACACACACTTGATATGTGGCTTAAACTTGCGAAACAGCTCGAAGAACTAGGCTGTCATTCTATTTGTATTAAAGATATGGCTGGTTTATTGAAGCCATATGATTGTGAGCAGTTAATCAAAGGTTTAAAAGAAACCGTATCTATTCCTATCGCGATGCAATGTCACGCGACGACAGGATTAAGTACTGCAACTTACCAAAAAGCTATAGATGCAGGTATCGATATGCTTGATACCGCAATTTCTTCTATGAGTATGACTTATGGTCATAGCGCCACAGAAACAATCGTGTCGATTGTTGAAGGCACAGAGCGAGATACCGGCCTAGATTTAAACCAACTAGAAGAAATTGCCGCGTACTTCCGTGATGTTCGTAAAAAATATGCTGCTTTTGAAGGTAGCCTAAAAGGTGTTGATGGCCGTATCTTATTAGCACAAGTGCCAGGTGGTATGTTAACTAACATGGAAAACCAGCTTAAAGAGCAAGGTGCTGCCGATAAGCTTGATCAAGTATTACTTGAGATCCCACGTGTTCGTGAAGACTTAGGCTATATTCCACTGGTTACTCCAACCTCTCAAATTGTGGGTACGCAAGCGGTACTTAATGTATTGACTGGTGAGCGCTATAAAACGATTACCAAAGAAACCGCTGGTGTACTTAAAGGTGAGTACGGTGCAACGCCAGCGCCTATGAATAAAGAGCTACAAGAGCGTGTTCTAGATGGCGCAGAAGCAATTACTTGTCGTCCTGCAGATAAACTTGAACCTGAACTTGAGAAGCTAGAAGCTGAATTATTAAAAGAAGCTAAAGAGCAAGGTTTAGAGCTTGCTGATGATGTGATTGATGATGTGCTTACCTATGCATTATTTCCACAAATTGGTCTTAAGTTTATTAAAAACCGAAATAATCCTGATGCATTTGAAGCTATTCCTACAGGTGAAGTTGCTAAGCCAGAAAGCAAACCAGCTGCTGCAAACTCAGTAAAAGCTGAGCAATACAGCGTTAAAGTTGATGGCAAAGTTTACGATGTCGTTGTAGCGCAAGGTGGTGAGCTTAAAGAGGTGACTTTAAAAGACAGTGAGTTAATTCCTCAGTCTGCTTCAGCGTCTGCTGGCGAAACTTTAAACGCGCCATTGGCGGGTAATATTTTCAAAGTGAAAGTAAAGCCAGGCCAAACAGTAAATCAAGGTGATGTAGTCATCATTATGGAAGCGATGAAAATGGAAACTGAAATTCGCGCTGCACATACCGGCACGGTTGCTGAAGTTTTAGTTGCCGAAGGTGATTCTGTTGCCACTGGCGATGCATTAATCGCACTGGCGTAGGAGACAGAGAATGGATGGTCTTTTAAATCTCTGGCATGCAACAGGTATCGCTAACTTTACCTTTCCTGCCTTGATCATGATTGCGGTTGGTTGCTTATTGTTATATCTAGCAATTGCTCGTAATTTTGAACCCTTGCTATTGTTACCAATAGGCTTCGGGGCGATCTTAACGAATATTCCTGCTGCAGGCTTATCTGAACCGGGTGGACTGCTTTATTATGTGTATCACATAGGGATTGATTCTGGGGTGTTTCCACTTCTGATCTTCATGGGGGTTGGCGCGCTGACAGACTTTAGTGCCTTGATAGCAAATCCGCGTATGTTGCTGTTAGGTGCAGCTGCGCAGTTTGGTATTTTCGCAACTTTATTTGGTGCAATTCTACTTAACTTTATTCCTGGCTTTGAATTTACGCTACAAGATGCATCGGCTATCGCTATTATTGGTGGTGCGGATGGTCCAACGGCTATTTTCTTAGCATCTAAATTGGCACCTGATTTACTGGGGGCTATCGCAGTAGCGGCTTATTCATATATGGCACTAGTGCCAATTATTCAGCCGCCAATTATGCGTGCACTAACAACGCAAGCAGAGCGCGAAATTCAAATGCCGCAACTTCGTACTGTATCGAAAAAAGAGAAGATTATTTTTCCTTTAATGGTGCTTAGTTTAACTATCTTGTTTTTACCAGCTGCAACACCGCTTGTAGGCATGTTCTGCTTAGGTAACTTGATGCGCGAATCGGGTGTGGTCGATCGTTTAAGTAACAGTGCACAAAACGAAATCATCAACATTACCACGATTTTCTTAGGCTTAGCGGTAGGTTCAAAGCTTGCTGCTGATAAGTTCTTAACGGTAGAAACTATCGGTATTTTGGTGTTAGGTGCATTGGCGTTTGCGATTGGTACAGCTTCAGGGGTGTTTATGGCAAAAGGTCTTAATAAGATCTCTAAATCGCCAATAAACCCATTAGTAGGCGCTGCAGGTGTTTCAGCGGTACCAATGGCGGCACGTGTGGTGAATAAAGTAGGTCTTGAAAGCAATCCGCATAACTTCTTGTTAATGCATGCTATGGGACCAAACGTTGCAGGGGTATTAGGAAGTGCCGTTGCAGCAGGTATTTTGTTAGCGATTGTTGGCTAAGTCGATTTACTTCCAACCGACTGGCGCAGTAATTTTACTGCGCTTTTTTTTGCCTATAGACTAGGGTCACCCTAAAGAAATTGTAGTTAAATGATAGTTGTGTAAGGAAGCCACCATGAATATCTTTATTATCTTACTATGCCTTTTTGTTGCCTTGGTTATTCTAATACCGCTACTTGAGAAGTATCAGTCTAAAATGGGGCTTGATGGCGCAACAAAATACGCAAAGTACATTTGGCCACTGGTGATGATTTCGCTAATTATTCAACTTATTTATGTTTTATTAAGGTGATAATAGCTTCTGTCTTGTGTTTAATTTCAGGCATGAATCGCGCCTGCGCAAGCTCATACTTGCTTTCAATTATTGAAGAGAATAAAGGTCATTAAGGCTGATTTTGTGGCAGGCACTAAAAAGCCGCTTCATCATTGAAGCGGCTTTTTTAATGTTTACTCAATTACTTATTTAACGCTAATTGTAACTCACGGTTACGTTGTAATTGCGCTAAGAAGTTATCAGCAATCGGTTTAAACTTAGCTAGCTCATCACGCGGTAAAGGCTCTGATTTAGGTAGTTTGACCGTTTTCGGATTACGGTGTACACCGTTTACTAAGAATTCATAGTGTAAGTGTGGGCCAGTTACACGGCCAGTCGCACCAACCGTACCAATTTTTTGCCCCTGCTTCACTTTTTGACCTGTTTTTACCAGACGTTTGTTCAAGTGAAGGTATTTAGTTACATATTGAGTGCCGTGGCTAATAAATACGTAGTTACCATTGTATTTGCTGTAACCCGCTTTAATCACTTTACCATTACCCGATGAAACTACCGGTGTACCTGTGCGAGCAGCATAATCAATACCATTATGCGGCTTAACAGTTTTAGTTACAGGGTGTAAACGGCGAGGGTTGAAGCTTGAGCTAATATACTTAAAGTTAACAGGCGCGCGTAAGAAAGCTTTTTTCATACTACGGCCTTCAGGCGTATAGAAGTTACCATCAGTATGGCGAATCGCTGTATAACGTTCACCTTGGTTTATGAATTCTGCTGCAATGATCTTGCCATCACCAATGTATTCACCATCAACATAGTGGGTTTCGTAGATTAGACCGAATTGGTCACCCTTACGAATATCATTTGCAAAGTCGACATCCCAACCAAAAATATCGGCAAAGTTCATTATTTGACGCTCGCTTAAACCAGCGGCAATACCCGATGTCCAGAAGCTGTTGCTGATTTCACCACCGGCAGACTTGCTGAGGGTTTCAATTTCTTTGCTGTCGATTGATGTATCGTAGTTACCTTCGTCATTTAATGTAACGTATAAGGTATCTGTTTTTGAAATTACATAACGAAGCTGCGCTAATGAGCCATCTTCGGCGGTTGCAAAACTTAAAATTTCACCCGGATGAATTTTTGTTAACTTGCGCGTTTCAGCGTTTGTGTTAACTAGTTTGTGCAGAGTTTGCGCTGAGAAGCCCGCGCGCTTAAAAATAAGAGCTAAATTATCGCCATTGCGAACTTCATGATCAACAAGCTCGTATTCTGGAAGTTTTGCTGCTGCTTGCTCCGAATTTAGTTCAGTTAGTTTTTCGTTATCATCAACTTTAACTTGTAATTCGTAGCGTTTACCAATTTCAAGTGCGTTTGCACTGTTATCCTTTGAGGCGGTGGCCTTTTCAGAAGGCAAAAGTGCCAAGCCGGCAATAGCAGAAACCAAACCTAGAATGAGCAGTTTGTGTTTTTTGGGGAGTTTGTGCACTACATGAACCATAACGTGCCTTTTCTGCTGTCAAGAAAATTAATTACTAATATTGCAGGATATACCTAAAATAGCGCAAATACCAGTGTTTTGTAGATTTAAACTGGCGCTAATTTGCGCTAGAATTGGCCTGCGCGTTAAACTTTTTTGGTTGAATTTGCAGCATGTGTCGTCAGTTAAACTAATTTGCTGTTAGTTAACTAAAGTACCTTCAATAAAATGCAATAACGCGGTATAAAGAACAATCATGCGCGCTGCCTGCAGGGCTGTTTCATAAACTATTTAAGTTAGGCTTTTTTTAGTGTCACTCTTTTGATGCTAACTAGCTAAATTTTAAAGTTTTTAGCTCTATAATTATAACCCTGACAGGCCACCACGCCCCGGTAGCTGAATTTTTGGAGTAATACACAGTGGATTTACAAACCGCTCTAGCTGAGATAAAACGCGGTGCAGAAGAGATATTAATTGAAGACGAATTAGTTGAAAAACTAAAGTCAGGTAAGAAACTTAAGATCAAAGCGGGTTTCGATCCAACTGCGCCTGATCTGCATTTAGGTCATACAGTTCTTATCAACAAAATGAAAACCTTCCAAGACCTAGGTCACGAAGTGATTTTCTTAATCGGTGATTTCACCGGTATGATTGGTGATCCAACGGGTAAAAACGTAACACGTAAACCGTTAACTCGTGAAGATGTTTTAGCCAACGCTGAAACATATAAAGAGCAAGTATTTAAGATCCTCGATCCTGCTAAAACAACTGTTGCATTTAACTCTACTTGGATGGAGAACTTAGGTGCGGCAGGTATGATTAAACTGGCTGCGCGTCAAACAGTAGCACGTATGCTAGAACGTGATGACTTTAAAAAGCGTTATGCCAACGGTCAATCAATTGCTATCCACGAATTTTTATATCCACTGGTACAAGGTTGGGACTCAGTTGCATTAGAAGCTGATGTTGAGCTTGGCGGTACAGACCAACGCTTTAACTTACTAATGGGTCGTGAACTACAAAAAGACGAAGGCCAAAAGCCACAAACAGTGCTTATGATGCCACTGCTTGAAGGTACCGATGGCGTTCAAAAGATGTCTAAGTCATTAGGTAACTATATTGGTATTACTGATGAGCCGAACGATATGTTTGGTAAAGTGATGTCTATTAGCGATGAGCTAATGTGGCGTTACTATGACTTATTAAGTGCATTATCAATCGAAGAAATTGCAGCTCTTAAGCAGCGTGTTGCTGATGGTGCAAACCCGCGCGACATCAAGATTGAATTAGCGAAAGAACTGATTGCACGTTTCCACAGTGAAGAAGCAGCCGAAGGTGCTCATCAAGATTTCATCAAGCGTTTCCAAAAGAATGCATTACCAGATGAGATCCCTGAAGTGACAGTTACTATCGCTGAAGACACAGTGTTTATCACTAACTTACTAAAAGAAGCTAATCTTGTTGCAAGTACCTCAGAAGCGATGCGTATGATCAAGCAAGGTGCAGTTAAATTAAATGGTGAAGAAAAAGTAACGGATACTAAGCTTGAAGTTGCAAAAGGCACAACTCAGATTTACCAAGTAGGTAAGCGTAAGTTTGCTAAAATCACCTTAGCTTAATCAAGCTAATAGAAATAAAAAAACCAGCTACGGCTGGTTTTTTTGTGCTTATATTTTGATTAGTTTGTGAATAGGCTAATTACTTCAATCCCGACTATCAGTAGTAACCAAAATGCTTTCGCTTGGTTTAAACGATTCACTAAAGCGGCAATATCATCAGCATTTGGTAAACGGTCGGTACCTACACGCATCTTATTAAATCGCTCTTCTTGATATAGCGCCGGACCGCCTAATTGCACTTGTAATGCCGCAGAGGTCACACTTAATAGCCAGCCTGTATTAGTTTGATAAAAGTGTCTTCCATAGTGCTTAATATAATGAATACTCTGCTTGCTGGCATTGCTTGTAGCAATCGTTAAAGCCAATAATCGAATGGGTAACCACTCTAATACAAACAGTAATTTAGCAATGGTAGTTAAAAACGGGTTATTTGGCTTACGATTCTTACGCCATGCTTGATGTATTAAAGTGAGTAAGCGATAAACTAAAGCAAGGATAGCGCCGCCAATTATATAAAAGAAAATAACGGCAAAATAATGCCGCGCACTTTGCAGCACCAGTGACTCCATGGTGGCTTTACAAATTCCAGGAGCAGATAAACGTGAAACATCACGAGCAACAAGGCTTGTAAGTAGCTCTCTTGCTGTCGCTTTTTGATTTAGCTTAACTAATCTTGCTATCCGCAGTGATTTTTTCTCTTGGGCACGACTACTTAGTAATAAATACAAAATTAAGCCGTTTAATAGCTCAGGATAAAAAGCAAATTCTAAAAAAAGTACAACCAGTGTCACTATAACTAACACAGTGAAGGTGAATGCCAAGGTTGATGCTAAATACTGATAACTTTTGGGGTTAGAAGGGCTGTATAAACGCTCACCAAGAGCAGAAAAAATAACGCTTAAAAAGGTATTAGGATGATACCAACTAACCAAAGGAAAAAAGCGCTCAGCAATGAGCGCTACAGAAAATACAATAATGTCCAAATGGTTTTGAACAATATTTGTAATCACCTTATAAACTCACCGACGTCAGCTTCTCTAAAAGAGCAACAACCATTTTTGATGAGTTGATAGATGCAGTTTCGATATACTCTTCAAATGATTGCGGTGATTCTTTGCCTGCTATGTCAGACATTGAACGAATAACAACAAATGGTGTTTCTAATACGTGGCAAGCCTGTGCAATTGCTGCGCCTTCCATTTCTACTGCAAGCATAGTTGGGAATTCAGCGCGAGTTTTTTCAATTCGTACTGGGTCACACATGAATGAGTCACCTGTACAGATTAGACCAATCATGGTCTTAACATCACTAATTTGACTTACACTTTGCTCAGCCGCTTCAATCAATTTAGGGTGTGCAGCAAAGCCTGCTGGCATTTGTGGCACCTGACCGATTTCGTAGCCAAATGCAGTAACGTCTACGTCATGATGACGTACTTCTGATGAGATAACTACATCGCCAACGTTTAATGATGGCTCAAAACCACCTGCAGAGCCTGTGTTGATCACACAATCAGGGCTAAAATTATCGATAAGCAGTGTTGTTGCAACAGCAGACGCAACTTTACCAATACCTGACTGTACTAAAGTAACTTTATTACCCGCTAATTCACCAGTGTAAAATGTAAAGCCAGCCTTAGTCATAGTGCTTGGGTTTGCCATTGCTTCGCGTAAAATTTTTACTTCTGGCTCCATCGCGCCAATAATACCAACGTGCATAATATTTGATTCCTTAGATTGAATACCGAGATTATATACGCAACCAGGTATGGTTACGAGAATCAGCTAGCGGAAAAACAAAAAAGCAGACCTAAAGTCTGCTTTCGCCAAATTTATGACAGCTTATATTTCAGCAAGTGCTGTAGCTGTTGAATGTGCTTTTGCTTGTGATGGTGATAATACAGCTGGCTTAGTTACGCGATTTCGCGTTGGTCTAATTGGTGCTGCCGCAGGCTTACCAAGCTTAAACATGATTGCATCACGTACTTCTCTTGGTTGATATCCTGATTTTACTTTCATACGAATATGAGGAATACCCGCAGCTTCTAATGCGCCACTTACAAACCAATCACGCTGAGCTTTATGGCCATCGCGGTTAGTGTTATTAACTAAATCAACAGCGGCAACAATGGTAAGTTTGTCTTTGTCGATTAGTACATAATCTAGTTGCTTATTTTTGGCTTTGGCAATAGCTGCGCGTTTAGCTTTAACAGACAAGCCTTGTTTGCAGTCAATTAAATCAATGAGTTTAACGCGACTCACAATTTTGTATTGATCGCCAACGGCACGTTCAAGAAGATGTAAAAATGCACTCTCTACTTGCGTAAAAACACTTTGCTTACGAGTGAAAGGATAAGGGTTTCCGCCTTCATCGGTAAACTTTGACGCAACAACAGAGGCTACTACGACTAAAACTAAAATTGATAATAAAGCGAATTCCATATGGTAACTCCACAACAACAAATTGACACTCAAAATAATTAGCAATTAGTGTGCCTAAGTGTGCGGAGTCACCTGAATTTTTTAAGCCGTGTAGCCGCCATCAATTCCTTTAACAGCAATTGCCACTGCATCGTGGGCATGAAGTGATTCGTAGTGGTTTATTTGTAGCCAGTAATCTGCGTAATTTTGCTCTTCGAGTAAGCCTTTAATTTTACGTGCAGCGTCTTCGCAGAACATTAGGTTTTGACCATTTAAGCGGGCAAACTCTTGCTCGTCTTCACGTTTAACGGCTGCTTGCACAGGCGTTTTAAGCTCTGCTTCTAAAGCATCAATCAAGCCAACCACATCAAAACTATCAATTTCGCTGTCGAGCTTTACTTTGACGTTTGCAATTGAGCGCTGTGAGTGTGGTGTAGCCACAATTCCATCTGTTGTGCCCAACCATTCTAAAACAGTCTGCTTATCAATATCTTGCTCTGCAAACTTTTCGCTAAATGCATTTTGAATTAGTTGTCGTGCAAGGGCCGCTGAGCATGGGCATGTTGACGAGTAGGTCACATCAACCATTAATTCAAAGCTTAATACACCTTGGTTTATTTTAGCGATTAAGTGGATAGGGTAGTTTTTCCAGCCCACTTTACCACTTAATAGTGATTTGCGGCGCAAAGGCAACTCAAATTTAAACTCGATCTGTGCTTTGTCACTTAGGTCATCATGACTACTGATAAAGGCATCAAGTGCTTGAGCAAGGGTTTGGGGATTAACTTGTTGCTCGGTTGATAAGGTATCAAGCGCCAAAAATAAACGCGACATATGAATGCCTTTGGCATCTTCTTTATGTAAATTAACAAAGGCGCGTGCTTTAGCAATTACATTTACTGGGGCTTGGTTACGAGTTTCAAAAATGAAAGGTAGTTCAATCTCACCCATGCCAACCCAGTCTAACTTACCCGTTTTTAACGCTGGGGCCGTATCAGCAATATCTGGCATTGTGGTTTGCATGGTAATACTCATTCTTTGCAATTAATAAAGCGCGATATTTTACATGAAAAAATATAAAAAGAAGTGCCATACGTGAAAAAATTATATGTTTATCGCACAATGTGAATATTTCTAAAGGATTAGTGATAAAATTAGCTATGCTGTTTTTTTCGATTATGTGCCTAAGCTTTAATATATGATTGATTCTTCTATGAGTCCGTGGGCTCGCACACTCTCAAGCTTTATTTCTAAATACGGTGAATTTAAGACCGCTGCGGCTTGCTATGCCTTATTATTAGTGATGTCGCTGATTTTATCTTGCATGTTTTATTATGTTGCAGTGGGTACTGTCACCTTGGTGGATGTTTTAGCGGTGATGTTTTTTACCGCAGTTGTATCGCCAATTTTGATTTCGGTACTGCTAAATTCAATTCGCCAGCTCGAAGCATCATATAGCTATTTAGATAGTGCCACTAAGCAAGAAAAACTATTAAACCAAACGTTAAAAGACAATATCAGTCGCTTAAATGAAGAGATTGATGAGCGTAAAATGGCGTTTCACGCTAAGCACAGAGCAATTGAAGAGCTCAGACGTGAAATCGCTGAGCGCAAGAAAACTCAACAAGAACTCGCCCAACAAGGTATGTTATTGCGCTCAATTGTCGACTCCTCTCCTGATTTATTTTATTACCGTGATAACAACGGCGTCTTTGCTGGCTGTAATAAAATGTTTGAGCAAGTAATTGGAAAAAGTGGCGAAGAGTTAATTGGCAAAAGTGTAGAGGAAATCTACCCAAGTAATTACTTACCTGAAGTACTGCGCACCGACAAAAAAGTATCGCAAACGCACCAAGCCCTAACGCTTGATGTTGAATATCCCGTTAATGGTGAAAAGCGCTGGTTTGAGATGCGTAAGTTACCGTTTATTAACGAAAAAGGGGAGTATATTGGTTTGCTCGCTTTCGGCCGTGATATCACCAGCCGTAAAGAAGCCGCACAAGCGCTTGAAGCAGCTTATAAAGACAAAGGGAAGTTTATTGCAACATTGAGCCATGAACTTAGAACGCCTTTGAATGGTATTGTAGGTTTAACACGCATGTTGCTTGATACCGAGCTTGATAAACAGCAGCGTAGTTGGTGTAACACAGTGTTTTCGAGTGCTGAAACCCTTGGTAATATTTTTAACGATATTATTGATTTAGATAAAATTGACCGTGAGCAGCTAGATATCGTTACTGACTCAGTAAATGTAGCTGACTTTATCAATGATGTTGTTAACTTTGCTGGCCTGATTGCTGAACAAAAGAGCCTTGATTTTAATATCAAACGAAAAGGCACGTTGGATGTGTATGCATCGCTTGACCCAACTCGGTTACGTCAAGTTGTGTGGAACTTAATAAATAATGCCGTTAAGTTTACACAGCAAGGTCATGTTGAGCTTGAATGTATTCGTGAAAATCGCCCAGATGGTCCTTGGTTAGTCATGCGTGTTAGTGATACCGGTCAGGGGATCCCGCAAGAACAACTACACCGTATTTTTGACATGTACTACAAAGCACCAGACATCAATGGCACCAATGCTATTGGCTCAGGTATTGGGCTTGCAGTAACAAAAGCACTGGTTACTGCGATGAAAGGTGAAATACATGTAAGCAGCACAGAAGGTGAGGGCAGCGTTTTTGTGGTAGAGATCCCACTTAAACTCTGCATTGCGCCTACAGAGCAAAATTATGCGGTTCGTAGTTTAAACATTCTACTTGTTGAAGATGTCCCGCTTAACGCTGAAATTGCCACAAATTTACTTGAGCAGCGTGGTCACGAAGTTATTTGGGCTGAAACCGGTGAAGATGCGCTGTCATTTGTCTACACAGAAGATGACTTAGACCTCGTGTTACTTGATATGCAATTGCCAGATATCAACGGTGATGAAGTTGCTCGCCAAATTCGTGACGATGAGCACTTTGATAACCTACCAATCGTTGCCTTAACTGCTAACGTGCGTAGTGCAGAAGAAGAGCTTGCTGGTATTAACATTCAAGGCGCGCTTGCGAAGCCTATTAATACAACCAAGCTTGATAAAATGCTTGGTGAGCTGTTTGATATTAAACAACAAAAAAGTTCTCAGTCAGAAACAATCAAGCCTGTGTCAGTCAAAGATTTGTCAGGTATCCGCGTTGAGTTACTTGATATTGAAACCATTGAAGACTTTGTTGGTTCAATGGGGTTAACTATCTTCAACCGTAGTTGTGAGCTGTTTAATAAGCTAAACCCACAGTATCAAACTGAGCTTGCAGATGCGTTAGCAGCAGATGATAGAGAAGAATATAAATCGGTGGCGCATAAATTAAAAGGCGCAGCTGGCTCTGTAGGCTTAAACGATGTTCAGTTACACGCTAAGAAGATGGAACATGGAGCGCTTGAAGAAAGTAGTGAAGAGTTACAACAGTGGCTTGATGAACTAGCAGTTAAAATAAATGAAGGGCGCGAAGCCCTCCAATTATTTTTACAACAACTAGAAAATTAATTCTAATTAGCTGTCGATTTTACCGATGAAACGATAGCCTTCACCATGGATGGTGCTGATTAGTTCAGATGTGCTGTTATCGCTTTCAAAGTGTTTTCTGATACGACGAATTGTTACGTCTACAGTACGGTCATTAGCGCGAAGCTCACGGCCAGTCATGTGCTTGATTAATTGCTCACGGCTGAAAATACGGCCCGGTGAGTCAAGCATTAAGCGTAGCGCACGATATTCACCTTTAGGTAAACGTTTAGCGTCACCACTTGGAGATGTTAAACAACGGCTGTTTTCATCAAGTTCCCAACCGTTAAATGTAATAACACCGTTTGTTTCGATATTTGCTTCTTCGCCGCCTAAAGCTGTGCGCGAAATTAGGTTACGAGCACGGATAGTTAGCTCGCGCGGGTTAAATGGTTTTGTGATGTAATCATCAGCACCAATTTCTAGACCTAAAATGCGATCAACGTCGTTGTCACGACCTGTTAAGAAAATTAAACCCACGTTTCGTTTTTGACGAAGTTCACGTGCTAAGATTAGCCCGTTTTTACCTGGTAGGTTGATGTCCATAACTACAAGGTTCACATCATCATTATTTGTAAGCTTGTCATGCATATCATCGCCATCAATGGCTTCAATAACTTTGTAACCTTCAGCTTCAAATAAACTAACGAGGTTTAGTCGAGTTACGTCTTCATCCTCTACGATCAGAATGACTGGCGTTTGCATTGTATATTAACCTTTTCGGAAATTTTATTTACAAAAATTCGGTATTATCAAGCAAAACCGAATACTAGAGATTATAGGATTAGATCCAATTGTTAACAAGTAAAATCAATTTGGATAAAACTTAGCCATAGCTAACAATCGAGATTGCACTTTAAAGTTATGCTGCAATACGTGCTGCTTATTGATATACAGTCGGATTTTATTTCCTTCTTGAACCAGAGAGGCTATACCGCCATTTTCTAAAAAACTAATACTTTCGCCTATTGTTAAAGTATTTAATGAAATTGTATCGGTCCAAAGTGGAAGTATATCATTTTCTAATGTTTCATCAATGTATGTGATATCACAAACTTGAGAAAGTTCAGAAATTTGCTGAGTTTTTTTCACTAAAATTACTTTGATTGGTTTTTTGTTAATTTGCAGTTCATTTTTCTCTTTAAGATACGAGCCCGGACCATTTTCTAAATCGTAAAAACAAAATGTAACAGGGGGAGGATCTACTTGATCATCAAACTTGGTGAACTTGGCAATCTGATATAAAAATGCAGACTTAACTTGCTCTGGTGACTTTGCGAAAGCAGAGTTCACACTAAGCAAAAGAACGACTAAATAACACATCCAACGCATCACATGTCACCTTCATGCAAAGGTAGTGTGATTATAAAGTGCACGCCTTCTTGATTAAGCTCATCATATACAATCGTTCCTCCAAGCGCTTGGGTTACAAGGTTGTACACTAGGTGCATACCTAAACCGCTTCCGCCTTCACCTCGCTTAGTGGTGACAAAAGGATCAAAAATACGCTTCTTAATTGATTTATCAACACCAATACCATTGTCATAGTAATCGATAATAAGGCTGCTCTCATTACGTTCAACGTCAAACCTAACTTCGTTGCCAATATCATCAGTAAAGCCGTGAATAACAGAATTGCTTAACAGTTGCTGTAATACTTGTTGTAACGGTCCAGATTTAGTTTCGATACTAAAGTTACTATTACAATTGATAATGATTTTTGGGTTGCGGTATTGTATTTCTGAGCGCATCGACATAATTACATCACTTAATAAGTCATGCAGATTTATTTTGGTACTCATTTCTACATCTTGATTCACAGCTACTTTTTTAAAGCTAGAAACCAATTCTGCTGCACGGTTAAGGTTTCGATAAATTAAGTCGAGGTTTTCAATACCATCATCTATGAAACGCTTTAGGTGTGATGAGGTTAAGGTTTTTTGCTCAAATAAACTGTTTATTTCTGCAAGTTTATCGCGAAGTAATGTTGAACCTGTGATACCTAAACCAATCGGCGTGTTAACTTCATGGGCAACGCCTGCGACCATTTGGCCAAGAGAGGCCATTTTTTCATTTTCTACAATTTGGTTTTGATATTGATGCATTCGCTCAAGGGTATTGAGTAGCTCTTGATTCGCTTCTCGTAGGGCGATTGTGCGCTGATTTACTTTTTCTTCAAGGCTTTGGTTCAGTTGCTTAATTTCTTGCTTGTCATTTTCATGGCGCTCAATCTGCTTTTGAGTACGGGCAAGCATGATATTTAAGCTATTAGCTAGTTGATTGATCTCGTCAACATTGGTTTTTTGCGCACGTGTTTCGTAGTTGTGGTTTCTAGATACATCTTGCAGCAGGTTACTCAAATTATCGATTGGGCTTGCTATGCGTTTTTGAATGCGTCTAGAAACAAAATACACAATAACCAAGACAAAAAGAGTCAACAAAATATCGATAAAAATCTTCTTGTTAATATATTGGTTTAGTCTTTCTAAGTCACCACGGACATAGGCATAGCCAATAGTATTACCTTCATAAACAATAGGTTTTATTAGCTCTATCGCTTTGTTTTTAAATTGAGGTTCTAATAGCTCATCAATATTATTAACTTTAATTGGTACTGGAGGGGTTCTTATTGCGTTAAAGCTACTAAAGAATTTAGGCTTATTTGATAACTCATCAATAGCATAAATGTGCACATTTTTGATCATAGGCACAGATTCAAATAGTTTTAAACGCTCTGCTTCTGTTTCATTATCATCAAAAAGCACTGTTACTTGCGCATTGTAGGCAATGATTTCTGCAAGTAGGGTGATTTTATCAACGATTAAGGCTTTTTGTTCTTTAACGTCAAGGTAAGTCGATATCGAAATCGACAAAGATAGGCATAGCGCAGTGACGAGCATGACCGCATTTGCCAACGCTTTACGAATACTTGTTTGTGCCGAAAATAGTGACATGCGCGATAGAAGGCCAATCTTTTTATATTGTTATTAAAAATTAAGTCTAGCAAAAACAGAAAAAGTAACTAAATATTTAATAAAATATTTTTGTTATGAATAAGCTATTTTACAAATTGTTATGAAGCTGAGTAAACGGCAAATTTAGTATTTTTAAAATCGGTGCTGTACCGGCCAAATTGCGCTTCTAAAATGGGTGGATATTTTAAGAAGCTGTTAGCAACAATGGTCAATTTTCCTTGCTTACTCAAGTGCTGCTTTGCAGAGCTTAGAAAGGCCTCGGCAATGGTGTAGTCTGTGGCAATACCCGTGTGGAAAGGCGGGTTACTGATAATTAAATCAAATTTACCCTCAATGCTTGCTAAACCATCACTTAATATGGCTTCACCTTTGAGGTTATTTAGTGCCAGTGTTTGTTCTGTGGCGTAAGTTGCAAGGGCGCTTACATCGCTACAAACAAATTCTAGCTCAGGCTGCTTTAAACCTAAGTAGGTGGCAATTATGCCTGCCCCACAAGCAAAATCGAGCACTTTTCCCTTGTTAATAGAAGGGGCATGGTTAAGTAGTACCGCGGTACCAACATCAAGAGCACCGTGGTTAAATACCCCTGGTACACTGATAGCAGTGAATTCAACATCACCAGCTTTAACTTGGAATTGTTTGTGATAGCGGCTGATATCGAAGTTATCATTTAACGTAAGCTCAGAGAACATATACAAAATACAATGCTTAGCACTATCGATTTTGTTACTAAAGCCACAGTAGTCTTTTAGTTGTTTCTCTGCTGATTTAACGCCGCTTTTATTTTCACCAACCACAAAAAGCTGAGCATCTTGCTGGCAAACAGCACGGATATTATCAAGGCACATTAGTGCCTCTGGCTTAGCTTTTGGGTAGTAATAGATAACTAAATCGTAGTTACCATTTGGAATAGTGTGATCAACCACAGCATGTACACCTGCAATTTTGCTGGCATACATGGCATTAGCGTGGTTATAACTGAACGCAGTAATTTTTGCGTCTGGGTTTAGCGTTTTAAGTTCGCGTAAAAAGCCATCTTGCTCAAAGTTAACCACTAAAATCGACTGCCCAACAAGTTCGTCTTCATTTCGAAGCAATAATAAACTTGGGTTGGTTAACTTACTCATGCTGCTTTACCTTTTATTACTTAGTACGCTCAAACATCAAGTCCCATACGCCGTGACCTAAGCGATGACCGCGTTGCTCAAATTTTGTCAATGGACGTGAATCTGGGCGAGGAACGTAATCATTGGTTTCTGATTGGTTTTTGTAACCTTCAGCAACTTGCATTACTTCAAGCATATGCTCGGCATAGTTTTCCCAGTCAGTCGCCATGTGAAAAACACCACCAATTTTTAATTTGCTACGTAGTTTTTGCGCAAACTCAGGCTGCACGATACGACGCTTGTGGTGACGCTTTTTATGCCATGGATCAGGGAAAAATAATTGCAGTTTAGATAAACTCTCATCAGCAATACAATCAGCAAGCACTTCAACTGCATCATGCTCGAATACACGTAAGTTGGTGATCCCTGCTTCGTCAGCGTCCATTAAACAAGCGCCAACACCAGGGCGATGAACTTCAATACCAATAAAGTTAAGCTCTGGTGCGTTTTTAGCCATTTCAACCAGTGATTTACCCATACCAAAGCCGATTTCTAGTACGACATCGTTATCGTTACCGAATACTTCTTTTAGATCGAGCATACCATTTTTATGCTCAAGGCCCATTGTTGGCCAACACTTTTCGATGGCGGCTGCTTGGCCCTTTGTTAGGCGACCTTCGCGCTTAACGAAACTACGAATCGTGCGGATATATTTACCCTCTTGCTTTGCTTGCTCGAGGTTTGGGTTACTTGAGTCATTCATATAATTTGGCCTGATAAAAAACACTGACTATAGAAAAAGGTTGCATATTATCCCTGACCTGCGCCTTGAGTACAATAGTAAGAACCTGTTTATCTTTCGAGATTAATTTTGCAGCCATATGTGGGCTATTTAGGCAAGGCGGAGTCTGTTCGACTTGCTTGGCCTAACTAACTGCAATAGACTTGGCCGCAATGAGCTTCAGCAAGTAAAGATGTTATTTTGAATTTAAGCAATAAGGAGTCAACTTGGTTTGCAAACCAAGTGGTTGACTGGTATCACCTTCACGGCCGTAAAACTCTTCCATGGCAGTTAAATAAAACCCCTTATAAGGTATGGATCTCTGAGGTCATGCTACAGCAGACTCAAGTCGTAACTGTTATTCCTTACTTTGAAAAGTTTATGCAAAGCTTTCCTGACATCATTGCGCTTGCAAATGCGGATGAAGATCAGGTGTTGCACCACTGGACTGGCCTTGGCTATTACGCTCGTGCACGCAACTTACATAAAACAGCAAAAATAGTTCGTGATAAGTACCAAGGGCAATTTCCAACCACACTTGAAGAGGTGATGGACTTGCCGGGCATTGGTCGCTCTACTGCAGGGGCTATCTTGTCTTTATCGCTTGGCCAACATCACCCAATTCTAGACGGTAATGTAAAACGAGTACTGGCGCGCTTTTTTATGATTGAAGGCTGGTATGGGGTGAAAAAGGTCGAAAACCAGCTTTGGTCATTATCATCGCAATTAACCCCTAAAGAGTCGGTCACTGAGTTTAATCAGGCAATGATGGATTTAGGTGCAAGCCTTTGTTCGCGTAGTAAATTTGATTGTGAGCCGTGCCCTTTAAATAGTAAATGCCTTGCTTTTAATGAAGGCAAAGTTAAAGAGTTCCCACATTCAAAACCGAAAAAGGCAGTGCCTAAAAAGTCATGTCATCAGCTGATCCTAGCCTGTGACAATAAAGTACTTATGGAAAAACGCCCGAGCTCTGGAATATGGGGCGGCTTGTTTGGCTTTTTTGAGTTTAGCGAATTAACTGAACTAGAAACATTTTTAGCTCAGCACGGTTTAACTGCAAATACGCAGGCACTTGAAGCCTTTACCCATGTGTTTTCGCATTTTGAACTGACCATTAATCCGCATGTTTTAACATTGCCAAATATTCCAGACCTTATCAATGAGCGACAACTGGTTTGGTATCCGCTTGATGAGTCAGTTGAAGTTGGCCTTGCAGCCCCAACGAAAAAGCTGGTTAAACAATTAAGCACAATAGATTACAATAGCATCACGCAATAAGAGTAGAGAGCAATTATGGCACGTACAGTATTTTGTCAAAAGTTACAAAAAGAAGCTGAAGGCTTAGGCTTCCAACTATACCCAGGTGAGCTTGGTGAAAAGATTTTCAACAACATCAGTAAAGAAGCGTGGGGCCAATGGCAACACAAGCAAACGATGTTGATTAACGAAAAGCATTTAAACATGATGGACCCAGAGCACCGTGCTTTTTTAGAAGAGCAAATGGTCGGTTTCTTATTTGAAGGTAAAGACGTAGAAATAGAAGGCTACCGTCCACCAGAAAAATAAACCAATAAAATAAAGTAAAAAGGGCCGTTATGGCCCTTTTTTGATAAGTACTATTTGTTTTCTTGTTCGGCTTTTTGTATTTGCTCTTTTATATATTGAGCGACTTTAGAGTATTCAATTTCATAATTATCTCTAAGCTCAATTAATTCATCACTTGTAGGGTCTTCATTTTTACAGCGATGTTCAAATTGTTCAGCTAACTCAGCGACTTTCATTGCACCTATCGTTTTTGAGATAGATTTTAACTGGTGGCATGAGTTTATTATTTTCTCAAGATCAAGCTCGATAACCCCTGCATTTACTTCACGACTAAGTTGATTACTTTGCTCTAAATACATTTTATAAAAGCGTAGCTTTTTAGCTTCATCATTATTTACGTATTTAGATAATACGCTCATATCAATAGGGATTGCAGGTTTAGGTGGAGCCAGTTTCACCTCTTCAGGGTTAGCTTTATAAGCACATTTATGAAGTGCGGCTTCAAGTACATTTAACTCAACAGGCTTTGTTATATAGTCATTCATTCCTACATTTAAACAGCGCTCTTTTTCGCCTTTAAGAGCGTTTGCTGTGATAGCAATTATGTAAGGTTGAGCATTAATGTCTTCGAGTTGAGATGCTTCATTGCGGATCTTTTCAACCATGTCATATCCTGACATTTTTGGCATGTGCAAATCAGTTAAAATAATTGAGTGATGGCCTGCTCGCCATATATTAAGACCTTTTTCGCCATTTTCAGCAAGCTCAACACCATAGCCTAACAAGTGAAGTTGATCTGTTAATACTTGCTGGTTTAGCACATTATCTTCTACTAAAAGCACAAGTTTGTTTTCGTCACGAGCTTGGTCAACGCTCAAGTAATCATTGAAAGATTTGGTTGAGACAACTTGTTTCGGTGTGTGTAAACCCGCAGCCACTAACAGCGACATCATGAAGTTTGACTTACAAAATGGTGACGCATTTAAGTAGAAGATATTTTTATGATTTACCGCCGCTTCATCTAATTTACTCAACACGATAACTTGCTGGTTATTATCTTCTAGTGTGTAGAGTAAACGGCGCAAGATATAGTTAATATCCTCCATTCCCTCTATACCATCGAGGATCCAGATAATGTTTTCGTTATCTTGTTCCGCTTCTATTAAATCATTGCTATCGGCAAAAACATGAGTCGCTCCCATAAAAGATAAATAACGGGCAAGCAAAGCTTTACGGCCACTATGTTGTGTTACCACAACAACACGATGGCCTTTCATTGTATGTCTGTGGGCGAGATCTACTTTACCTTCGGTGCTAAATGGTAAATCGACAACAAATTCACTACCAATACCTAAGTCACTACTAACAGAAATGCTGCCCAACATAAGTTCTGTTAAGCTTTTACAAATTGATAATCCTAAACCGGTACCGCCATATTCTCGAGTAATAGAGCCTTCGGCTTGAATAAAGGGGTTAAAAATTTCACGAAGCTGGGCTTGTGTCATTCCTTTACCATTATCAGAAACAGTAAAACGCAATGTGTAATGATCGGTTGTGTTCTGAGCAACCTCAACAGATATTTTTACATGACCTTTTTTGTTTTCATCTGTGCTTGTGAACTTAATAGCATTACTACAAAGGTTATAGAGTACCTGACGAACTCGAACGGTATCGCCGATTAAGTTTGTGGGAATATCGGGTGCTATAGCAAGTTCAAGTTCAAGGTTTCGTTTTTTTGCAACTGATGACAGAACGCGAGCTACTTCTTCAACAGTATCCGAAACAGAAAATGGAATATTATCAATATTAAGCTTACCTGCCTCAATTTTCGAGAAATCGAGAATATCGTCTAAAATACCTAATAAAGAAAACGCAGAATCACGGATAATAGTACTTAGCCTGTGCTGGGCACCATCAAGCTCAGTTTGGCGAAGTAAATCAATGGTACCAATCACACCATTCATCGGTGTACGAATTTCGTGACTCATGGTTGCTAAGAAGGTTGTTTTGGTCTCATTCGCTTGTTCTGCTTTTAAAGTTGCTTGTTCAAGCGCGAGAGTTCTGTTGTGTACTTCTGTTTCTAGGCCGCTTTGTAGTTTTTGCAGATCGGCTTGCGCTGCTTTGTTTTCTTTAATTGCGGATTGAACCTTTCTCAGCAATTGATTGATATTTTCAGCAACAATATCTAATCCGAACTCAAGATTCTCTGTAACATGCGTGTTGTAGTCAGCATTATTCGTGATCGCAATTAACTCTTGGCTTAAAGAGCCGCTACTTTTAGTAAAACGCTTATTGATAAATATACTCATCGCAATTGACAAAATTATCAGCGCTAATACAGCTAAAGCGGCTAAAGCATATGAAACCCCAGCTGATTGAACTACAGGCTGTTCAGTTGGATGCTGTTTAACTATAAGCTCGCCGACTGGTTGGTCGTTAAACTCAAGCACAGTATGAACAAGCATGTTTTGTTCGAGTTGCTGATTAACTTTACTTGCATCAATTCGCTCTTGATTACTTGCAAACACCAGTGAGACATCACCATTTACTTCATACCGGTATAAGTAGTAATCAAAATTATTGTTTAGCAACAAACTAACATCTAATACCTCTTTTACTTTATCTTGTCCTGGCATTGTTAATGCGCTTATTAAAGGAGCTGATAACTGAGATGCAACTTGTGATGCGGTGAGTTTGGGTTGTGATGTTTGTTTTTCAGAATTGTTGGAAGGGTAAAAAGCTAGAGCAGTAACTGCTAAAAGTGTGATAACAAGATTCGTAATAATAAAAAGCGGTAACAGGCCTTTTACAGGAGAAGTTGATTTACTTCGCATAGCTTTAATCCAACAATTTATACTGCAATAGTAGGTATATTCTTGATAATTAGATAATCCTACCATCAATGAAGAAAAATTCACCACGTTTTTAGACTAGGAAATTGATTAAAAACATAAGACGTTGTAAAAGCGCATAAGTTTGTTGAATAAATAGTCTAAAAACCATTAAAAACAGCAATCTTGATTGAAAACTGTGCAAACAGATAGAATCCTCAAAAAATAGTTGACTTGAGAAGGCAAAACCCGTTTAATACGCCGCACGCCCAGATAGCTCAGTCGGTAGAGCACTGTGGAAGTTGTATTGAAAATCCTATAAGATTTTCAGCTTAAAACCGAAGTTTGCCCAGATAGCTCAGTCGGTAGAGCAGAGGATTGAAAATCCTCGTGTCGGTGGTTCGATTCCGCCTCTGGGCACCATTATTTATATATTGGTGCTTAAGACTAAGCATCAGTATCGTGCATAGCACACAGATTTAGTGTGCCGACTTAGCTCAGTTGGTAGAGCAACTGACTTGTAATCAGTAGGTCATCCGTTCAACTCGGATAGTCGGCACCATTTATTTAAACATCAAGCTTATAGCTTTTTGTTATGCCCAGATAGCTCAGTCGCTAGAGCCATCGGGAATTGCATTGAAAATCCTTATGGATATTATGCATAAAACTAAATATTGCCCAGATAGCTCAGTCAGTAGAGCCATTGGGAATTGCATTGAAAATCCTCTTTGGATGTTCAGCACAAAAACCGAATATTGCCCAGATAGCTCAGTCGGTAGAGCAGAGGATTGAAAATCCTCGTGTCGGTGGTTCGATTCCGCCTCTGGGCACCATTATTTGATAATCTCTTTTAAAGTGATTATAGTGCACAGCGCACACGATTTTAGTGTGCCGACTTAGCTCAGTTGGTAGAGCAACTGACTTGTAATCAGTAGGTCATCCGTTCAACTCGGATAGTCGGCACCATTTATTTTTAAACGAAAGTTTAAAATGCCCAGATAGCTCAGTCGGTAGAGCAGAGGATTGAAAATCCTCGTGTCGGTGGTTCGATTCCGCCTCTGGGCACCATTGATTCAAAGCCTCGCAATCGCGAGGCTTTTTTGTTTCTGTTTCCTTGTAGGTTGGGTAGAACGGAGTGAAACCCAACCAACTCAGAGTTATCAGCCATCAGATTTAAAATATACGAGTTAGCAAGGAGAAAGAGTAAAGTTAGCGAGTTACAAGGAGCGAGACTCGAGAAGTTGGAGGCGTTTCAACGCCGAACTCGTAGCAGCGGGTTTACCCCATGTTATCAAATTAAATTCTTCACCATTTAAACCATTTCTATGCGATATATAATCGCTACAATTTTGTAAGCTCGCAGCTTATCCCTATTTTTCTACAGTTCATCCTTACCAAATACCAGACTGTGTAATGTTATGTAAAGTCAGTTGAGCAAAACTTAAGGTAGTGCTTGAATTACAATCATAAATAGATGTTTTTCAGGTTTTTAGAATGAATTGGCAATATAAGCCGAGTTTATTGGCTTTAAGTGTAATTTTGCTAAGTGCATGTGCAAGCCAGACGACTCATAATGAACGAGTCGCTGAGCTTGAGGCCTTGCCAAGTGCATGGCAGCAATTACCTACGGACAACAAAATTCTTGCTGTTGAAGATAATTGGTTGCAGCAGTTACAAGACCCTCAAGTTTTTAATTTAGTGGAACAAGCATTAGCCCATAACCAAGCAATTTTACAAGCAGGTTATGATGTGGCGATTAAAGAGCAACAGCTTATTGCTGCTGGAGCCGATTTATGGCCAAGCCTTGATTTATCAACACGAGCGAGCCGTAGTAAAGATAATCGCCCTGTTAGTTATAACAACGCTAGTTCAGCATCATTAGAATTAAGCTACGAAGTTGATTTATGGGGTAAATTATCGGCCTCTGAACGG
Organism: Pseudoalteromonas thalassia; assembly: GCF_049257215.1. Taxonomy (NCBI): domain Bacteria; kingdom Pseudomonadati; phylum Pseudomonadota; class Gammaproteobacteria; order Alteromonadales; family Pseudoalteromonadaceae; genus Pseudoalteromonas; species Pseudoalteromonas thalassia. Next base: position 15,993 of record NZ_JBMMUE010000023.1, on the reverse strand, counting down.
CAAGCAAACCTTGAATATTTAGCTGAAAAAGCCACATTTTCGCAAAGCAAACAACAATTAGTAGCTGATGTGGTTTCGGGTTGGTTTGATGTAATTACTAACCACAAATTACTTGAACTATATAAGCAGCGCGAACAAAACGCCGAGAAAAACTTAGATATTATTGAGTCGGGTTATCGTCAAGGTTTAAATGAAGCGCTTGACGTTTACCTTGCCCGTAATGAGCTAAATACTGAGCGCTCGAATATTGCTGCACAGCAAGCTACCTTAACTAAATCAATTCGTGATTTAGAGCGTTTAACAGGCCAATATCCTGCTGGGGCATTATCGGTTAGTGCCGATTTGCCACTACTTGAGAACACAATTCCTTTGGGTTTACCTTCAGAGCTTATCACCCGCAAACCAGCGTTAATGGCAAGCTGGTATCAGTTGTTAAGTACTGATGCAGGACTTGCTTACGCGCACAAACAACGTTTTCCGAGTTTGAATCTTTCAGCATCTATCAGTGATAGCACAGATAGAGTGAGTGATTTATTTTCGCCTTCAAGCTTAGCTTGGTCACTGATAGGTAGTATTTCAATGCCGCTTTTTGAAGGTGGTCGCTTAAAAGCCAATGAAGAGCAGGCAAGGCTTAGCGTTAAACGTCAGGAGCAAGCTTACCTTGCCACACTCTATGATGCATTTAATGAAGTTGAAACTGCAATCAGTCAAGAGCAAGCCTTGAAAGTGCGTTATGAAAAAACCTTAGAAGCACAAGAAAATGCAATTGCCGCAGAGCGTTTGTCTTTTGAGCAATATCAAAGTGGTTTAGTAACATACACGACAGTGCTTGATGCGCAAGATCGCTCTTTTAACGCGCAAAGCTCTGTTATCGAACTCAAAAACCAACTTATTAAAAATAGAATCAACTTACACATTGCCCTTGGCGGTGACTTTAGTGAAGCAAATAGCGAAGTAGCAGAGCAATAATCATGAATACTAAGACACGTAAAATATTAATTCCAGTCATTGTCGTGACGGTATTACTCGTCATGTTTATTAAAGGTAACCCGCCGCAAGCAAATCGTTTTTCTTCACCACCGAAAGCGAAAGTAAATGTGGCTGTTAAAACCTTAACGCCAGAAACTTATCAAGTGATGATTGATAGTTTTGGTACCGTAAAACCGCGAACGCAAAGTATGTTAGTCGCGCAAGCATCAGGGCAAATTATTGAAATAAGTGAGCAATTTCGCGAAGGTGGCTTTTTTGAAAAAGGCGATGTGTTGTTGCGATTAGATGATAGAGATCACCGTGCCGAAGTAAAATCAGCGCAAGCGGCCTTATTAACAGCCGAGCAAGGTTTACTTGAAGAACAGGCTCGTGGTCGGCAGGCCGAAACTGACTGGAAGCGCTTAGGTAAAGGCGAGCAAGCAAGTAGCTTGGTACTTCGTAAACCACAATTAGCAGCAGCCGAAGCCAGTGTGTTGTCTGCGCAAGCGACACTTGAAAAAGCGAAACTTGATTTAGAGCGTACAAAGATCACAGCACCATATGCGGGTCGTGTTTTAAGTCGTAGCGTTGATTTAGGCCAAGTGGTGAGTAATAACATGGAGCTTGCCAGTATTTATGCTATCGATAGAGTTGAGATCCGTTTACCAATCAAAAATAAAGACTTACCGTTTATTAATTTGCCAGAGCAATTTCGTGATGGGGCTAAAAATAGCGCGGGTTCATTAGTTGAATTCAGCTCAGACCTTGTTGGTAAACAGCATTGGCAAGGTCAAGTTATTCGTACTGAAGGTGCTATAGATGAAAATGCGCAGCAGCTTTATGTGGTTGCGCAAATTAACGACCCTTATAAAGCCACAACTGTGAATCAGTATCCAATTAAAATTGGTCAGTACATCAAAGCACAAATTACTGGTAAAGCCATTGAAAATGCCATTGTGATCCCAAATAGCGCAATTTACCAAGGCACCTATGTTTACGTAGAAGAGCAGGGTGTTCTGCGTCGTAAAAATATTGCACTTGCTTGGCAAAACGCTAACCAAGCTGTTGTCGCGGATGGTTTGTCTGCAGGCGATAACTTGGTGATTACACCGCTTGGTCAAGTGAGCTCTGGTACGCAAGTTACCGTTATGGGTAGCGAAGAGTATCAGGCGACCAGAGGAAAAGCTAAGCGTTCAAGCAATCAACAGCCGCCTAAAGAGCAAGGAGCGCAATAATGATTGCTTGGTTTACAAAGAATCATGTTGCAGCAAACTTATTGCTGATCAGCATTTTATTAGCGGGTTTATTTAGCGTTTCGACGCAAATACCACTTGAAGTGTTTCCATCGTTTGAGTCTGACCGAATTAGTGTCAGTGTATCACTTCGAGGATCAACTCCTGAAGATGTTGAAAAAGGGGTATCAATTCGCATAGAAGAAGCGGTGCAAGATCTTGAGGGAGTTAAGCGTATCACTAGCCGCTCTTCTGAAGGTTCTTCTTCGGTAAGTATTGAAGTTGAGACTGGGTATGATCCTAGGGAGCTTTTGGCTGACATTAAAAGCCGAGTAGATGCAATTAACACCTTTCCCGTCGATGCTGAAAAACCAATAGTATCGCTTGCTGAATGGAAGCGAGAAGTAATTGCCGTTTCTGTTTCAAGTATTTATGGCGAAAAAGAAACCCTTGAATACGCAGAAACCGTGCGTGATGAGCTACTGCGTTTACCAAGTGTAACTCAAGTTGAGCTAAGTGGGGTTCGTGATTACGAAATAGCAATAGAGGTGAGCCAAGATACCTTACGCCAGTATGATTTAAGCTTAGCTGACATATCATCAGCAATTCGCAATTCAAGTACTGATGTATCAGCCGGTAACTTAAAAACAGAAGGGGGTGATGTACTCATCCGCTCGAAAGGCCAAGCTTATCGCAAAGATGAATTTGCTAATATAGTGGTAAAAAACCAAGCTGATGGCACGATTATTCGTTTAGGTGATATAGCCCGTATTAGTGATGATTTTGAAGAAACCCCAGTTCGCACTCGCTTTAATGGTAAGCAAGCTGCATTTATTGATGTGTATCGTATTGGTCCGCAAAGTGCGATTGAAGTTGCTGATGCGGTAAAAAATTACATAACTGAGCATCAAAGCCAGCTTCCAGAAGGGTTTGAGTTAAGTTATTGGGATGATGACTCAGAAGTTGTAAAAAGCCGAATAGCAACGCTTACCAGTAACGCTATTCAGGGCGGAATTTTAGTCCTGGCACTACTCACCTTATTCTTGCGTCCAGCCATTGCATTTTGGGTGTTTATTGGTATCCCAGTGTCATTCATGGGCGCGTTTTTAATGATGCCGATATTTGGTATTACACTTAACGTTATCAGTTTATTTGGTTTTATTTTGGTACTCGGTATTGTTGTTGACGATGCCATAGTTACCGGAGAAAACGTCTATACCCATTTAAAAACTGCAGAAAGTGGTGAGCAAGCCGCTATTCGTGGAACGCAAGAGGTGGCAACTCCAGTCACCTTTGGTGTACTTACAACCGTTGCGGCATTTTTACCTCTCGCTTTTATTGAAGGTGCTCGAGGCGCCATTTTTGCACAAATTCCTGTCGTGGTTATTCCGGTTTTACTGTTCTCTTTGATTGAGTCTAAGTTTGTATTACCTGCACACTTAAAATACTTAAAGCTACGTCATGAAAAGGGCGAGCCATCGAGACTAGAGCGCCTTCAACAGCGTTTTGCTGATGGTTTTGAACACGCAATAATGAAGTATTACCAACCATTATTGAATCTAGCTTTAAAGAATAAAATGGCTACGGTTAGCTTATTTGTGGGGATTTTTGTAATTATTGTTACCTTGATCACAAGTGGTTGGACTAAATTTACCTTTTTCCCGCGTATTCCAAGTGAAACTGTACGTGCATCTATAACTTTCCCTGCCGGAACACCGTTTGAAGTGACCAATAAATACGTCATTAAAATGTCAGACAAGGCAAAAGAATTACAAGATAAATACCGCGATGAAGACGGCCAAAGTGTAATTCTAAATATTTTGGCAACCACAGGTGGCCGTGGTGGTTCGTCAAATACCGGTAGTGTTAGATTTGAGATCATGCCAGCAGAAAAGCGTGAATCAGATATAGGCTCACGAGAACTTGCCAGCGAATGGCGTGATCTTATCGGTATTATACCGGGAGCAGAGAGTGTCACTTTCCGTGCTGAGTTTGGCCGAACATCTAGCCCGATTGATGTACAGCTAAGCGGTAGCTCAATCGACACCCTCGAAGCAGTTGCTGAAAAAGTTAAAGTGCGTTTATCGACGTATCCAACTGTGTACGAAATAGCCGATAGCATGTCAGATGGTAAAGAAGAGTTGCAAATTGAGCTTACAGAGCAAGGTTTAGCGCTTGGATTAAACCGTGTTGATGTATCGCAGCAAGTGCGTAACTCGTTTTTTGGAGCGCAGGTACAGCGCATTCAACGTGGGCGCGACGATGTGCGGGTAATGGTACGCTTACCGATTGAAGAGCGTCGCTCGGTTGCAGACTTAAAAGACATACTTATTAAAACACCTGCTGGTGGGACTGTGCCGCTTTCGCATGTGGCTACTTTAGTGCCGGGGCAAAGCCCATCGTCTATTTACCGTATTGACCGCTATCGAACATTGAATGTCACAGCTGATGTTGAAAAATCAAATACCAATATGACGGTACTGCAAGCAGACTTAAAAACTTACTTAGATGAGCTAATGGTGCAATACCCAGGTGTTGATTACACACTCGAAGGTGAAGCCAAAGAGCAGCGTGAGTCATTTGGTTCACTGGCTTGGGGCCTCGTGTTTGTATTCTTTATTATTTATGCGTTATTAGCGATACCGTTTAAATCGTATACTCAGCCATTGATAGTGATGAGTGTTATTCCGTTTGGCATGATAGGTGCGGTAATGGGCCACTGGGTAATGGGTATGGAGTTAACCATTATGAGCTTACTTGGCATGTTAGCCTTGATAGGCGTGGTAGTGAATGACTCACTAGTACTGGTTGATTTTATCAATAAGAAGCGTGAAGAAGGCGGTGACTTACTTGAAACCGTTAAGATTGCAGGGGCTGCACGTTTCCGCCCAGTTATGTTAACCAGCTTAACCACCTTTATTGGTTTAATGCCATTGCTATTTGAAAAAGCAACGCAAGCACAATTCCTTATTCCTATGGCGGTAAGCCTTGGCTTTGGGATTATCTTCGCAACGCTTATCACCTTGCTATTAGTGCCAGTTAATTACCTATTAATGGAGCGCTTTCAGGGATGGTTTAAGTAGAGCCCGAAGTTAAAAATTAGCGCTTGGTTGAGACCAGGCGCTAGAAGCTAGGTTCTAGGACGCGGGGTAAACCCGCTGCTACAGGTAACGATGTGGCGGCGGATTTATCCCGCGTTTTTTGTTTTAAAAGAATAAGGTTAGCGAGTTAGCAAGGGGAAAGAGTAAAGTTAGATTGTGCCCGCACATTGCTATGGCTAAACCCGATACCGTAGGCGTGAAATTTATTTCGCGCGAATAAGAATAATAAGTTCTTGTATAAGAGAAAAACTACATGGAAGATTTTCGATAGCTGATAGCTGATAGCTGATAGCTGATAGCTGATAGCTGATAGCTGATAGCTGATAGCTGATAGCTGATAGCTGATAGCTGATAGCTTGATGGTGTTCCCCAAGTATGCGGTGCCCGGTGTCAGTCCTGAAACCTTGAGGTTTCAGGGCGGGGATCTGCGGTCTACCGTAGGCTTCTCGGTACATGCCGAGCTTGCACAATAGTAAACGAACAGAAACCCTAACATAAAATTTATCGGCTCAGGGACTTAACCAAGCTCCTGCACCCTAGGGAACACCTTCAGTATATAAGACAAGTTTCAATCCTTAAACCATAGAAGCAAAAAAAGCGGATCGTTCGCGTAGTTTTTCCCCACCTTTAACTGCTTATTTACTTTTCAGATTGCTTTTTGACCTCAATCATACAATTAATTGGAGTTGCGATTTATCGAGTGGTAGCATGACGTTACTTAGCCGAACAAAGAAAAAGTTATGAGCACGTTACCTGATTACCAACAAGCCCAATTGTTATTAGAAAAAAATGAAATTTTTGTCGCACCGTCAGAAGCCCATGGTGTGATAAGTGGTTTATTAGCCTGTGGCATCAATATTGAAGCCGATGAATACTTAGGTTTATTAAGTGATGTATTCAACGATGGCCAAGCTTTTAGTAAAGATTTAAAAGCATTTTTTGCTGATGTGTATTCTCAGGTTGTTGCCAGTTTTAGTGATGAAGAATTTCAGTTTGACCTATTTTTACCAAGCGATGATGAAACGCTGATCGATTTAGCCAATGGCTTAGTATCTTGGGTATCGGGTTTTATGCTTGGTTTTGGTTTAAAACAAAAAGATTACGGCAAGTTATCAGCTGATGTGAAAGAAGTGATCAGCGACTTTAGTGAAATTACCCGCCTAGACACCATGTTTGAAGAGACCGAAGAAGACAGCCAAGCACTGCACGAAGTGATTGAGTATGTGCGTGTTTCTGCATTGCTATGTTTTGCTGAGCTAGGTAAAGAGCCAGTAGGAAAAAGCACTAAAAAGACCCTTCACTAATCAAATTACAGAGGTTTAGCATGTCGTCTATTGCTATCGATAAAGCTGAATTTAAAGCCCGTCGTGAGCGCTTGCTTGCGATGATGGATAAAAACAGCGTGGCTATTATTCCAGCTGCTGGAGAAGTAACACGCAGCCGTGATACTGAATATGCATTTCGCCAAGACAGTGACTTTTTCTATCTTACTGGGTTTAACGAACCAGATGCGGTTTTAGTGCTTTGCCCGTCGAGCGATACACCAAGTACGCTTATTTGTCGTAACAAAGACAAACTAGCTGAAATTTGGCATGGCCGTCGAATTGGCTTCGAAAAAGCTAAATCTGAGTACTTATTCGACGCAACTTGCCCACTTAGTGAACTAGATGAACAATTATTAGATTTGGTGAACGGCCAGCAGATTTTATTTTATGCACAAGGTACTTACGTAAATTTCGATGCAAAAATTTGGGATTTATTAAGCACACTTCGCAGCGCACCTAAAAAAGGCTACAAAGCCCCACACACTATTAAAGACATTCGTGGTTTAGTGCATGAAATGCGTTTGTTTAAATCTGATTCAGAATTAAACATTATGCGTACAGCTTGCGAAATTAGTGCACAAGGCCATATTCGCGCTATGCAGTTTGCCAAACCAGGCGCAACTGAATACCAATTAGAAGCAGAGCTTCATCATCATTATGCAATGAATGGTGCTCGTCACCCTGCTTATGGCACGATTGTCGGCAGTGGCGACAACGCCAACATTTTGCACTACACACAAAATGATGCTGAGCTAAAAGATGGCGATTTAGTATTAATTGATTCTGGCTGTGAACTTGAAGGTTATGCGGCAGATATTACACGCACCTTCCCAATTAATGGCAAATTTAGCGAACCACAAGCGGCGCTTTACAACATTGTATTAGCAGCCCAAGAAGCAGCATTTAGCCAAGTTAAGCCGGGCGGTAGTTTATCTAAAGCAAATGAACTGGCTTCAACGGTATTAACGCAAGGGCTTATTGATTTAGGCATTTTAACCGGCGAGCTTGATGAGCTTATGGCAAACCAAGCATGCAAAGCGTTTTACATGCATGGCCTTGGTCACTGGTTAGGGTTAGACGTACACGATGTTGGCGAATACAAGCTTGATGAAAAAGAGCGCGTATTTGAGCCGGGCATGGTGCTCACTATCGAACCGGGTTTATATATTAGCGAAGATGCAAAAGCACCAGAGCAATATAAAGGCATCGGTATTCGTATTGAAGATAACTTACTTGTCACTGAAGATGGCTATGAAAACCTGACCATTTCGGTTCCTAAAACCATTAGTGACATTGAAGCAGTGATGCAAGCAAATAAAGGCTAGGAGCAAGCGTGGCAAAGCAGTTTGATGTTGTCATTATCGGCGGTGGAATGGCGGGAGCAAGTTGTGCTCTGGGTCTAAAACAGAGCAATAATCAGTTATCAATCGCTGTAATTGAAGCAAATGAAGTAAGCGCAGACTATCACCCAAGCTTTGATGATAGAAGCATTGCGCTGGCTCAGCAGTCTGTTCAATACTTAAAATCAATCAATGCTTTTGATTGTCATGCGCCATTTGCAGCAGCGATTGAAAAAGTAACCGTATCTGATCGTGGTCATTTTGGTAAAACACATATTGATTGCCAAGAATATGGTCATGATGCCCTTGGCTATGTGGTTGAAGTGAATCCATTTGGTCGTAGCCTTCACCAGCAACTTACCCGTACTGATGTTAGTTTGTATTGCCCAGATACGGTTGCCAAGCTTGAATACCGAAGCGACTGTGCCATCATCACGCTAAACTCGGGCGAGCAGTTAAGCGCAAAACTTGTGGTGATTGCCGATGGTGCTCATTCGCAAAGTCGTAAACTGGCTAATATTGAGTTTAATACTCGCGCTTATCAGCAAGCGGCGATTATTGCCAACATCGAAGTGGCTGGTGGTCATCATCATCATGCCTTTGAGCGTTTTACCGAGCACGGCCCAATGGCACTGTTGCCAATGAGTAACAATCGATACTCACTGGCATGGTGTATGGAGCCTGAGCAAATTGAGCACCATATGGCACTTGAAGATGATGCCTTTTTAGCTGCGCTGCAAAAAGCATTTGGTTATTGCGGTGGCTCATTTAGTAAAGTGGGTATGCGTGCAAGTTATCCGCTTGTGTACGGTAAAGCAGAATCACTGAGCAACCACCGTACAGTATTAATTGGTAATGCAGGCCATGCAATCCACCCAATTGCCGGACAGGGCTTTAATTTAGGGCTACGTGATGTGCAATTATTGTGTGATATGGCAAATAGAAGCGACCTTGGTGATTACGCTTTTACTCGTTATTACAGCCAAACTCGCAGTAAAGATATTACTACCGTGATGACACTCACAGACAGCCTAGTGCGTTTGTTCTCAAACTCATCACGATTGCTTGCGCTTGGTCGCAGCATTGGTCTTTTCTCAATGGATTTATTCTCCTCGTTAAAAACCCCACTGGCAAAACAGCTTATGGGTCAGGTTAAGCAAGGTAAACGGATATGAAACAAGCACAAGTTTGTATTGTCGGTGGTGGCTGTGTTGGCCTTACGCTAGCGCTTGGTTTAGCAAAAGCAGATATCAGCGTTGTGGTGATTGATGCGAGTAAAAATCAAACTTTACCGGGTGATGATTACGCACTTCGCGTGAGCGCATTAAGCCTAGCTAGTCAGGGCTTATTTGAGTCATTAAATGTATGGCCAGAGATCATTAAACAACGTGCTACACCGTATACGTCGATGGATGTACGTGATCAAGACAGCTTTGGCAAAATTCATTTTGATCATAACGATCTCGATTTACCGCAGTTAGGTCATATCGTTGAAAACGACATTATTCGCTACGCTTTAATTAGCGAACTTGAAAAGCAAAGTAATGCCACTTTATTGTTCGAAACCCGCTACCAGCAAATTCATCAAACTGATTCTGATGTGTTTATTACTCTTGAAAGCGGCGAGCCTGTAATTGCTAAGTTATTAGTGGCGGCTGATGGGGCTAACTCGGCTATTCGCAAGCAGTTCAATATGCCAATTACTTTTAAAGATTATGACCATCACGCCATTGTTGCCACAGTTAAAACCGCTGATGAGCATAACAACACGGCACGCCAAGTGTTTTTACCAAGCGGGCCGCTGGCGTTTTTACCCCTGCCAGATAAACATACGCACTCAATTGTTTGGTCAACAAGCCCTGAGCATTGCGACACACTTTTAGCACTTGATGATAGCAACTTTAATAAAGCGGTCATGGCAGCTCTCGATGGCCAATGTGGTTTATGTGAAGTGCAAAGTGAGCGCATGGCGTTTCCACTTAAGATGCGTTATGCCCAGCAGTGGGTGTCGGGCAAAGTGGTATTAATAGGCGATGCAGCGCATACCATTCACCCATTAGCTGGTTTAGGTATGAACCTTGGCCTAAAAGACGCCGCTTATTTAATTGAGCTATTAAGTAATGAGCAAGGCGAGTTTGCAAGTGCACGCACGCTGCGTGATTATGAACGTACTCGCAAGCTTGATGCACAAAAACACATTGCAATGATGCAAGGCTTAAAAGAGCTATTTGCAGGCGCTAACCCACTGAAAAAACTCGTACGTGGTGTTGGTTTAAGCCTTGTAGACAACCTTGGCCCAATTAAACATTTGTTCGCAAAAGAAGCAATTGGTAAATAACGCCTAACTAGTTGTTACTATTTAGTTTAAGCCGCAGCTAAGCAATTAGCTGCGGCTTTTTTGCACTTATATGAACGCAAAATGATAGCGCTGTCATTTTTGTTAGTGTATGATTAAATTTTTGTGATGGTATGGAAATTAAACAGCTCTTTTGAGTTGTATACTAGATTCCAACCAAATAAAAATAATTAAACTAAGAGAACAATTATGGAAGCAACGGTTGAGTGTGACAACAACACAAAACAAAGCATCTGGCTGCCAATGGTATTGGCTGGCTCAATGTTTTTTATCTTAGGATGTATAACGTGGCTTAATGGTGCAATTACACCATTTTTGCAGCAAATGCTTGAGCTTTCGCCGTTACAAGCTTCGTTTATCATCTCTTCTTTTTATATTGCGGTAACAGTTGCCGGCATACCATCGGCGATGCTGATCAAACGCGTTGGTTATAAGAATGGCATGGCGATTGGTTGTGCGATTATGGCTTTATCGGCGCTGATGTATATTCCTGCTGCGAAACTGCAAATGATCGAAATATTCTTGTTCGCACAGTTAATGATAGGTGTTGGACAAACCGTACTACAAACCGCTGTTAACCCATACGTGGTTAAAATGGGCTCTGAAAAATCAGCCGCAGTGCGCGTGTGTATCATGGGCTTATTAAACAAATTTGCGGGTGTTATTGTGCCTGTTATTTTTGCCGCTGTAGTTGTAAGCGGTGTTGTTGATGGCGCAGGTAAATTATCGCAAGAACAAAAAGACATTATGGCAAATAGCCTTATCATGCCTTATGTGTTGATTGCCGCTTTAATTATGTTATTTGCAGCATTTGCCAAATTTGCACCATTGCCTGATTTAGTATTTGATGAAGACGAAACATCAAACGGCAAAGGCGAAATTAAAGAAACCTTAGCACACCCTCACTTAGTTTTAGGTGTAGTGGGGATTGCGCTATACGTTGCTGTTGAAGTTATTGCAGCAGACACCATTGGCTCGTACGCATTACAAATTGGCGTTGCTGATTACTCAGTTATGACCTCTTACACCATGGCGTGTATGTTGATTGGTTACGCGATTGGTATTTTAACTATTCCACGCTTTATGAGCCAACAAACGGCGTTATTAATGTCGGGTATTGCCGGTATTATCACCGTGTTGTTAGTGGTACTTGGCAGCAATGACTCGTTCATTATTTCAAACCTATTATTAGTGCCATTTGGTGGCCCACAATTACCAGACCCATTGTTATGCATTGCGTTACTAGGCTTTGCTAATGCTATGGTTTGGCCTGCAATTTGGCCACTGGCTTTAGCTGGCTTAGGTCGCTTAACAGGCACCGCATCAGGCTTATTGATCATGGGTATTGCTGGTGGCGCACTAGGCCCGTTATTAATCGGTTTAGGAAACGTAGCAGGCCTAGGCGCACAAGGCGCTTACATTGTGATGATCCCAAGTTATGTATTCATTTTATTCTACGCCTTAAAAGGCCATAAGATGAGAAGCTGGAAGTAACCCAGCAAACTAATTTTTCAAGTTAGACAAAGCCGCGCTACGCCCATCATCGCGGCTTTTTTGTGTGTAAAAGTTAGCGAGTTTCGAGTTAGCAAGGGGAAAGGGACGAGATACGAGGTGGAGGAGGCGTTTTAGCGCCGAATTCGTAGCAGCGGGTTTACCCCGCGTAATTTACTGTTTTTCACTGTGGTTCACTATTTTTACACAAAGAGAAGACAATGAGAAGAGAATGAGAAAGACCATAAAGTTATGTAGTTTTAACTCTAAAGCAGAGCGTCTCTTTTCCTCTTTGTGAGTATTACTTTTTTATGTAGCGCGGAGCGCCTCGGTGCTCTCTGTGGTTCAATATTCTTTTGCACAAAGAGAAAACAATGAGAAAAGAATGAGAAAGACCATAAAGCTATGTAGTTTTTCTTCTAAAGCGCAGCGTCTCTTATCCTCTTTGTGAAAATTTTTTTTAAATTCTGTTTTCTCTATGCAACGCGAGGCGTTTCGGTGTTCTCTGTGGTTCACTATTTTTTGCACAAAGAGAAGACAATGAGAAGTGAATGAGAAAGACCATAAAATTATGTAGTTTTTCCTCTAAAGGGCAGCGCCTCTTATCCTCTTTGTGATTATTATTTTAAATTATGTTTTCTCTATGTAACACGAAGCGTCTCGGTGCTCTCTGTGGTTCACTATTTTTTTCACAAAGAGAAGACAATGAGAAGAGAATGAGAAAGACCATAAAGTTATGTAGTTTTTTCTCTAAAGTGCAGCGTCTCTTATCCTCTTTGTGAAAATTATTTTTAAATTCTGTTTTCTCTATGCAACGCGAAGCGCCTCGATGCTCTCTGTGGTTCACTATTTTTTACACAAAGAGAAGACAATGAGAAGAGAATGAGAAAGACCATAAAGTTATGTAGTTTTTCCTCTAAAGTGGAGCGTCTCTTATCCTCTAAAGTGCAGCGCCTCTTATCCTCTTTGTGAGTATCTATTGAGTCACGCGATATAAAATCGCGGCTACAATCTCGCTAACTCTCACTCACAAAAAAGCCGTGGGATTTTCATCACACGGCTTTTGATATTTCGCTAAGTCGTTTTATTAGAACGAGTAGCTGTAACCTAGTTGTAGGGTACGTGGTTTACCCGGTTGAATACCGCCGTTTGCACGGTTTGCAACGTAGGTTTTGTCAAACAGGTTGTCTACTGTTAAGTATACTTTTTGTTTGTCGTCGATTAGGTATTTAGCAGCTAAATCCCATACCACGCGGCTGTCGATTGCATTGCGACCTGAGCTAGTTAAGTCTGCGTGTGCATCAGACACATAACGCATTTGCGTATCGAATACAAAGCTTGAGAACTCAGCACCCACTGAAAGCGCTAATTGGTTTTCAGGCACGTATGGCATTGCATCGCCTTTTTCTACGCTACCCCAAAGATCTGATTCAAACGCGTTGTCGAACTCAGAATCCGTGTAAGTGTAAGTTAAGCGAACAGGGAACGAAGCTGCGTTAGTAGCAAACACTTTACCTGCACTTAGCTCAAAGCCAGACACAGATACTTCACCGTAGTTGTATTGGTCGCCAATGTTGTCATCGCTACAACCTACAGCCGCAGTACAGTTACCGTGCATGTTTGTGTAGTCAGAGTTAAAGTAAATTACTTCACCTTGAATACCCGCGTAATCGTAACGACCACCTAGCTCAATGTTAACACTCTCTTCTTCTTCTTGATCCGCATTACCCGGGGCAGCTGGTGCGTAACCTTTTTGAATACCAGCAAGAAGCGTTAGGTTATCGCTTACAGTGTAAGTCGCACCTAGTGATGGTACTAAGATCTCTGTGTCGTTGCTGATGTCTTTTGTTAGACCATTTTCACGGTTTGGATCAGATTTTGCCCATTCAACACGTGTGATTGTGATGTCTTCGTAGCGAAGACCCGCGCTAATGACTAATGCATCAAGTGACCACTCATCTTGAATGAATAGGGTAGTCGCTTCGGCGCTGTCTACACGGTTGCTATCAGAACCCGGCACGCCTTTTTCAGTTAGCGTCATTGATAGGTCTTGATTTAGCGTGTATTTGTCTTGCCATTGGAAGCGATCCATTTCATCTTCGTGGTAACGTGCACCAACAGTGATGTAGTGGCTACCTGCTGGAATATGGAACTCAGTTTGTAAGCCTTTCGCTTGGTAATCACGGTTGTTTGCTTTTACTGCAACGCCTTCAATACCTTCGCTCGTTGGGTTTGCTTCAAACTCGCTGTATTGCTCAAGGTTACTTGTGCCTACTTTGCTTGCTTTATACCAGTTACGGTGGAAGTCATTTAGGTAAGCAGTAGCAAGTAACTCGTAACCTTTACCAAAGCGGTATGCATAGTTGATTTGGTATGCATTATGTTGAGTGTTCATCTCATCGTTTTGCGATGCAGCATAACGACGGTAAGGGTTTTCTTTGTAATCAGCGTCAGTTAAACCCATGTACGTTTCGTCAGAGCGCTCGTCTGAGTACTTTAACTTCATTTCTAGGCTGTGTGCTTCGTTATCACCAAAGTCAAAACCAAACTTTAATAAGAAATCGTTCTTTTCAAAGCCTGTGTTGTCGCTACCTACTGGTAAATCTTTAAAGCCATCTGCACCGTAAGTGAATACTTCTACAAGGCCGGCAGCATTGTTTTTCTTTTTACCGAAGTAAGCATGACCTTTGTAGAAACCGTCGCTACCAAGTTCAGCGTTAAGTAAACCTTTAGAACCTTCAGTTGGTAAGCTACGAGAAACTAAGTTTAAAACACCGCCTGTTGTACGCGGGCCATACTTAACAGATGCCGCACCTTTAAGTACTTCGATAGACTCCATACGACCCATAGTAGGGAAGTAGTAAGCAGAAGGCGCTGAGTAAGGTGCTGGTGCTACAAGTACACCATCTTCCATTACTGAGATTTTGTCGTTACGACCCGTACCCGTACCACGCATACCGATGTTAGGACGAAGGCCATAGCCGTCTTCTTCTTGTACATATACACCCGGTACAGCACTTAAAACACGAGATATATCAGTATATTCAAACTTTTCTAGTTCTTGCTCATCAATAAAAGTAGCAGAGCCAGGAATATCGTTAATTGCAGATGCAGAGCCAATTACAGTGATTTGCTCGAAGTTTTTCTCTTCTTTAGTTACATCTTTTGCAAAAGCATTAGCGCTTAAAGATAAAGCGACCGCAGTAGAAAGCGTAGAAACAATAAACTTAGGTGTCATTGTGTGTCCTGTGTATGTTTAGATTTTTTTAACCGGCGCAATTAAAACATGTAAAGTAATGCGAATCAATCCTATTTGTAATAAAACAGGTATGAACTGTAAGTTTATGAATTAAATCACTTATAATAAATACAGTAGTATTGTATTACGATATTGGGTTTGGGGGGGTGTTAAGTAAAACTTAATAGGTGGAGCGAAACACAACGTCTCGAGCCATCAGCTATCAGATTCAAAAGTTAGCGAGTTAGAAAGAATAAAGGAGAAAGAAGCTATAACCTTTAGTTAGATTGTGCCTGCGCATAGTTAAATTGAAATGCTCACCTGTAGGCGTGAAATTTATTTCGCGCGATATTCTTCAAATCAACGGGTAAGTCGTAGGTCTGGCTTTAGCCCGTCAATTTTAACTATTATGTGTCGCCATAAATGACGACTTACATTGTTTGATTTATTAGCTTGTCGGTTGGGAAGAGCGGAGCGAAACCCAACGTTTCACTATTTTTTGCACAAAGAGAAGATAATGAGAAAAGAATGAGAAAGACCATAAAGCTATGTAGTTTTTCTTCTAAAGCGCAGCGTCTCTTATCCTCTTTGTGATTATTACTTTCTCTATGTAGCGCGGAGCGCCTCGGTGCTCTCTGTGGTTCAATATTCTTTTGCACAAAGAGAAAACAATGAGAAGTGAATGAGCAACTCAATAAAACTATTAGTTACTTTCCTCTAAAGCGTAGCGTCTCTTTTCCTCTTTGTGAGTATTACTTTTTTTATGTAGCGCGAAGCGCCTCGGTGTACTCTGTGGTTCAATAATTTTTTGCACAAAGTGTTGTGGTCAACTAATTCCGGACAGTGAATTAAGTTTTTCTTCTGCTATAGCAGGGGCAACCATTTGATTATGGCTATGTGGCCTGCGCCAGTTATAATAATTCATCAAATAATTACTAATA
>NZ_JBMMUE010000022.1:0-67498 GCF_049257215.1 Pseudoalteromonas thalassia | reverse complement strand
CAACACTTAATTTTAAACTTTCTTTTTAGACCGTTTTAAACCGAAGTTTTACTTAACTCTCTGTCAGTTTGTTCAGCGCTTTTCATTGCTGCCCGCCGTGTCAGTGGATGCGCATTATAGGGAGATGGATTTTTAACGCAAGCACTTTTTGAAGGTTTTTTTGATTATTTTCAAAATAGTATAATAACCATACAAATAAAGGGCTACAGAGGGATTTTAGCTCAAAAAACAGTCACTTTTTAAGTGTGATAACGGTAAAGATAAAGCGATATACTTAAAACTAGCTATATCGCTTTTTATCTTTATAAGGTGGATTAATTAGCTTTGATTTCCCAGATGGCAATTGAACCCGAAATTTCATTACCTACAACAAGCAATGCTTCATTCGTTGCACTTTGTTCTGCAGGTATAAACGCCATCCCCTCAGGGGCAAGATCACCTGTTATTTCTGCATCGGCTTCTAAGCCACGGTTAAAAAAGTAATCTTGGAATGTCACATTGTATGGATTAGTAATATCAAACACCATTATGCCCCCCATGCGCTCTAAACCAATAAATGCAAATGTACGATCACCAATAGTACCCAGTCCTAATGCTTCTGGTTCAGCACCTTTGTCATCAGAGCGACTATCGCCGGCATTTTCATCTTCATTATTGTTGAATGCTGCTCCGTGAACTGATGCGGTAATGCGTGAGATTTGATTGTTAAATGTAGTCCAATATAACAACCTCCTATTGCGTTAAGAGCTTATCCAAGTCGCTGCGAATTAAAATTTGTGGATTAAATAACTTGGATGGCACTTTGATTGGCTTAATTTCATCGTAAGCAATTACAGTTCTTTTACCTGGTTGCATCTGATCTTGTAGAGACATAGCAACAACCTTTGACTTGCCATTTCTTTGCCCTCTATCAAAAGTTGCCGTTTTCGCATGCTTACCAGAGCGAAGATATAATTCGGCTTTTAAAGGAAATAAATCGCTTTTATCAACCGTTAATTGAATCTTTTGATAACTGGCTTTACTAGAATTAGCCGACAAGTTAAAGACAATTTCACTCTTATCAGATGAAAACGAACTCACCTGATAATCCTTACTCCAACTCAAAGTTGCAATATCTCCCAAAGAAGCTTCGCCTAATAGCTTTTGCAAAGGGGTAATGCGAATTGGTCTGCGGCTTCTAGGCATAAACATCCAAAAATCGCTCTCTTTCATCAATACTTTCTGGCCTTGCTCAGAGGCTGACTTAAATACAACCAGCGATTTCTTATTGCTAGATGAGTAGACGTCGTACTGTTTCTCATTCTTTAATGAATCGTTGTCATAAGCGCGAACGGTTGCTGAAATCTTGACTGAATCAGATTCACTGCGAAAAGCATCAACGCTAATTAATGAAAGTTGGGGGTCAAACGCCTCCCTATCTTCTTGATAAACGGTCTGTGCCATCGTTGATAAGGAAACCATAGAAATTACGCAAAAAGATATTTTGCTAATAAATTTAAACATGGCTTAACGCCTCCGTAATTGATTTAGAACTTCCTTTATATGCCGCTTTAAAAGCAGCTAACACACATACCAGCACCATGGTGAATAAAACGATACCTGCAATTTCCCATGAGAACGTTATCGTTAACGGATAACCTTTATTGCTACCTGGAGGCGGTGGCATTTCTAGCCCTACATACACCAAACCCCAAGCAATTAAAGCTGATGCGATGATCCCTAAATTTGCACCTATAAAACCTATGATGCTAGATTCAAGTACAAAGTTGCGAATGATTTCCCACTGGTAAGAGCCCATCGCTGATACCGTGCCGATCTCTCTTGTTCTCTCAGTGACGGTCATTGCCATAGTGTTAGAAATAGAGAAAAAGACTAATAGCACCATGATCCCACCAAGTAAGCCGAAGATTCTGTTATACAAATCTTTTACTGACTGGTAGTAAAATGCGCGCTCCCACCAAGGTGTAAATTGCAGAGACTGATCACGCTTTTGATAATCCGACACCTTTTGCTGGGTCTTGTTTATATCGAATAAGTAAACAGATAAAGAGCTTACTTTTTCGGTATAAAGAAGTGATTGAGCATCAGACAATTTGACGTATAGCTGGCGTTTATCTAAGTCAGGCACACCTGTGGTGTAAATGCCGCGTACAGTAAAATCAAAAGCGTTCAATGCACCGTCTGTGGTTGTAGACATAAGTGTAATGTAATCACCCACCTGTACTTTCAAGTTACGAGCAAGCTCTTTACCTAACACCACTTCAGCTTCTTCTTCATTACCGAAGCTTGAGAGCGCCTTGCCTTCTAACATAGTTAGGAAAGGCCCTTTCACCATAAACTCTTCGGGTTCAACGCCCAGACCAATGAAGATAGAACTCTTTTCTCCATTAGATACCAAACCATTAAAATTTATTCTCGGAAGAACACTGTTAATATCTTCATCTGATGATAGTTGCTCTATAAGTGTTTCTGTATCATCTAAACCATACTGCAGAGGCGTGTCTTCCTCTTCTTTAAGGAACTTTTGGTGTGTAATGATAAAGTTACCTTCATCTCTCGCCGCCTTTTCTGCAAGTGATTGATATGTAAATAAAGCAAAACCACTTGTTGTCAAAATCGCCGCAACAGCAACCGCTGCCACTAATATCGTGAACAATGAGCGTCGCCCATTACGCCTTACATTAAAGAATGCAAATGAAATCCAACGCATTATCCCACCCTCCTTTGAGTTTCGTATGGGTTGAATGTGGATAAGTTGCCGTCAGCAAGACTTAGAACTCGATGACAACGCTCTGTCATTCGATGATCGTGCGTTGCAACAATAAATGTGCTACCTAGGTCATTGCCTAGATCACGCATCAAATCAATCACCATATTTGCAGTGGGTGTATCAAGATTTGCGGTGGGTTCATCCGCAATGACAATTTCAGGTCTTTTAACTAAGGCACGAGCAATTGCCACACGCTGTTGTTGGCCGCCTGATAGCTGATCTGGACGCTTTGAAATATGATCTTTCAAGCCTACTTTACTAATAATATCAACAACCTTATTCATCCTTTCTCTTTTGCTCATATTCAACATAAGAAGTGGATACTCAATATTTTCATAAACTGACATCACAGGAATTAGGTTGTATCTTTGAAAGATAAATCCCAACTTTTCACGGCGGATTTGCGTCATTGCTTTTTTATCTTTAGGCACAGCTTTACCTGCAAGCCAAATATCACCGGTATAGTTATCATCAAGTAACCCACATATATTGAGTAGTGTTGACTTTCCACTCCCTGATGGACCACATAGAGCAACTGTTTCGCCTTTTTCTATGTCTGCAGAAACACCTTTAAGCGCATCTACAACAACCTCTTCAGTACGATAAGATTTAACAATGTTAGAGAATTTAAGCATGAAACCTACTCCTTTTCTGATTTTAAGAGTTGGGCAAGTGTCTCTGATTTCTCTAACAGTGATTTAGCTCTTGGCTGATCCTCTAATTTATCTGCAGCCATTGCCGCACAACGATAGGTCATTTTTTTAAGTTGATTATTTAACTTTTCAAATTCACTGCGCTCTGCGATGACCTGTTTTAATAAGTGATCACCATGTTCTGCTCTGTTCATCATTTTTGGTACTTGCGAAAATGTGCATCCAGCAGTGATATATACTCTGGCTTGCTGTGGGTAAGGGGCTTTATTGACTTGCTTCACGGCTTTATTGAGCTTCGAAATACCCAGTTCTGCAAATTTCATTTTTTGCCAAGGTTGATTGGTATATCTTGCCTGAGTAGTCTCTGCACTGCCTAGCATAGCCAAAGTGATTGGCGAAGGCGTTTGTTCGTTTAATTCTTTTAATGCATTGATTGCAAGTTGATTTTGCGCTTGTGAGCCAGCAAGCCCCTCTTGATAAGCTTTAATAACGTGAGATGGTATTTCAGCTGCCATTGTTACTGTGCTAACTATCGAAGCGCCAAAAATAGCTTTTTTAAATATAGAAAGTGGCTTCATCGTCATAATCCTTCGTTGTTCCTGTTGATGTAGATATCTTATGAAACAATTCTGGCTTGGAGTAACCCAGGTGATAATTGGCAACATAGAATGATAAAAGGTAAAAAATAACGATAAACGACTGGTAGGAACCAACAGAGTGAAGGGATCGTGTAATGAAAGATAGGCACACTTTTACTGCTTCTTTTTATTCAGTTGAGCGAACCTAGAGGTTGTGTTTAGAAATCTGTGTTATTTCAGTATTATTAATAAAACAGGAATGACAACACATAACTCAATATTTCGACTTCAACAAAGCATTAGCTGAACTTCAATCAGGCAAATATGGCTGATTTAAAGCCTGTTTACCGTGCCGCAACCAAAGATGCCGAAGAGGCTGCACTCGATGAGCTAGACATATCCCATTGTTATCGACTCTTGCCGTCGTAAATGGGCGAATCTATCGGTTTACTTCAAGTACCCAGATTACGTTCGCAAGACCATTCACACCACCAAGGCTATCGAGACGGTACATCACCAATTCAGGAATTTAACCAGAACTAAAGGCGCATTCCCGAATGAAAATAGCTTGATGAAATTATTGAATGCCTCAAACAAATGTACAATGCCAATCCACAGTTAAAACCTGACATTGTCGCAATTAGCCATCCATTTCGAAGGGAGGTTAGATGGCATGCTAGATATTTAGCAATTTAGGCTGACACTGAATTCTGAACGCCCTCAACTAAATAAAGGTTTTGCTTTTACATCTGTTTAAATAAGTGATGGTACTTCCTGCTTACTGATAATTTTTCATCACTACCTTTTAAGTTCACATAAACATGCCCTAATTCATCTTTTGATATATGCGCAATGGTATCTACCCGCACAATACAGTTCCGGTGAATACGCCAAAAAACGGCTGGATCTAACTGATTTTCTAAGACTGTAATCGCAGTTTTAATTAAATGCTTATTAAGTCCTACGGTTATCTCTGTGTATTTATTATCTGCAATGAAGTAGTCCACATCATCCACATTAACCATGTAAACGTCATTGTTCTTACTAGCTCTAATCCACTTTAGATGCGTTTGTGATGAAGCATCGCTACTCTCTTGGATTAATTGAGAAAGCATCACCTGTAACTGAGCATGCTGTTCACTTTCTGAGCGCTTATTCGATAAAAGCTTTTGAATTCGCTGGACTGTTTTTATCAGCCTCGATTCTTCTAGTGGTTTTAATAAATAGTCAATTGCTTGGTTTTCAAAGGCAGTAACAGCATATTCATTATAAGCTGTCACAAATACGATAACAGGTGCCTGCTCTGACTCAGATAAAATTCTAGACACTTCTAATCCATCGATCCCTGGCATATTTATATCTAAAAACAATACTCTAGGGCTGAATGCTTCTGTTAGTTCAAGCGCTTCTTCTCCATTTGCAGCCTGACCTACAATATCAATTTCAGGCCAGACACCTTCTAACATCATTTTTAAGTGTGCACGTAAAATTGGCTCATCATCTGCGATCACAGCTTTAACTTTGTGAGACATTTAATGGTACCTCCATAGTCACAACCACTTTCCCCACTTGGCTGTTGTCGTATTTCAAACTAGCCTGACCCTCATATAACTGTTGCAACCTCGTTTTCACATTATTCATACCTACTTGAGTCCCCTTACGGTTACTTCCATCAACGGGTATATTATTTGTAATGCTTATTACTAAGTTACTTTCTTCTTTTTCAACCGATAATGTCAGCTCTCCACCGGAAGTTAATTGCTCAATGCCATGCGTCACAGCATTTTCAATTAGTGGTTGCAACAACATAGGAGGGAACAAAATATCATCGGTAATTTTATCGGTAATGTCATAGTTAATTACCAACCTATCACCTAAGCGAATTTTCTGTATAGCGAGGTAAGCTTTGTTAAAACGAAGCTCATGGCCTAATGTTAGCCATTCAGATCGGGTTCGATCTAAACTCTGTCGCAATAAAGCCGTTAATGCAATTAACATTTTATTCGCCTGCTTGGTATCAATCGCGATTAATGCCTGAATATTAGCTAACGTATTAAACAAAAAGTGAGGTTCAATTTGTGACTGCAGAAGTCTTAATTCAGTTTCGAGCAGGACTTTGTCTTTTTTAATCTGATCTAATTCAACTTGCGCCAAAGATTGCTTTAAATCTTGCGCTTGAATACTTTGGTAATAAGTAAAGCTCACGACAACCATAATAAAGCTTCCGATAAGCAACATACCAACATATTGCTGCCAATCATCTACATAACCCCCAGTGCTTTTTACGACACCAAGCAGCAACGGGGTAAGTCCCCAAACGACAAAAGAGAAGGTAACCGCTAACAGAAACTGTAAAGATAGGTTCATTTGAGGATAGTGCCGCTTTAACCATTTTCGGCATAAACGAATACTAAACCCTATCCCTAATGAAATAAAGATCGAAATAATTGGGTATTTCGCCCATCCAATAAAATGAATAAATAGTCCAATTGCAATACAAACTAATGCTAGCTTAAGATTACTCATCCAACTTTCTGATCCTGAGAAAGAGTTAATTAGAGACATGAATTCACAACTTTATTTCTACACTAAGGTACCCTATTTTTTGATAACTTAGTTGCTCATATATTGATTTATTCCCACCAGCATAAGATCTATACCCTAAACAAAATCGGGTGCTCTCGTATTTAGAGTAACATAGGCCTGTATCTATTAACATACTGTTATCACTGGGGTTCATTAACCATGTCACCTCAGGTTGCCACGTTGAATTTGACGATCTTAAATGCACCATTAGATTGTCTCTGAATAAATTTTGAGTCGCAAAGTGAGCGCGATAGAGGCTTAACTGATGTTCTGAAACTCCTTCACTGGCACCAGCAATCACATCTCGCCACTGCTTGTTACTTGGGGCACGACCATCATGCCAATACTCAACAATCGCAGTAATACCAACCGAAAAACTATAATTCAGTCCAAGTAATGCCTGTAAGCTCCCTTTTTGCCATACCGTTTCAACATTATTAAACCCATGATGCGCAGTTACAATTGGTGTTCGATGTCGTTGCTGCCAAATAAACGACCCATGTAGCTCTAGACTATTTCCTATGACCGTCAGTGCACTGCCACCCACTCTAAACCCTAACTCATTATCATAGTGAACAACCGCTTGAGCTTCATAGCCATCAAAGAATTGATAATAACGACCACCACAACCATAACCTGGCTTAACTTTTTCGCCTCTTTCGAGGTACTCAGCACGAGTTTCATTACAGATAAAAGTGACATTTCCTGACTCTGTAAAATAGTCCCCTGAAACCATTAATGTACCAGGTGGGACAGCTGTATAAATGGCTAAAGAGTCCGTAGGCGAAAACATATCTAAAGGCCTAAAACCATAACCAACATCCCAGTCTAGCTTCTTCTTACCTGAAGATAAGTACCAATTTTTTATCCTAAAGTCATAATATGCTTCAGATATTGTTAGCTTAGTTTCGCTACTGCCAGCCACTTTATTTATACTTGCTGTTGCAGCTAGACGTAGCCCCTCACTTTCAGCACTCATGTCTAAAGCCGAGAAAAGTGACGAAGTATCATCAGTTGCAAAAATAGGTTGAGACGTCGCTTTTAAACTCTGACCATGAAAACGAACTCGACTATCTAATTCTAAATTTTCTAAGAATGTATCAGCACTTACCTCTGCGGCTAGAATTAAGGCGATTAAAAGAAAAGCTTTGCTACATACACCAAACACAATACCTATCCTACTCAAATATTTTTAAGCCAGTTTAAAAGGATCTATTGCCCGAGGTAGTTCAAGTGATAATTGGTGATATATCGTGATGAAAGGGCGTAACTGTAGATAAAATGAAGGATAAATATGCCAGCTGACAGCCCCGCATATTTATCCTCTTCATCTTAGTTTACGAGGTAACCTCTATTTTATTTTCTGCTAGTAGTTTAACTAACTACTCTCTCTAACAGCTGACGCAATTGTTTATTTCGATGGGCTGTAACGGTCAACTAAATTTGGAGACATGTTTAGCCTTATTTTTAGCTTTTCTTAACTGGACGTTTCCAACCAGTTAAATTACGTTGTTTACCACGAGCGACTGCAAGCTGTTCGTCTTCAACTGTATTAGTGATAACAGAACCAGCGCCAATCGTTGCCATTGAGCCAATATTTACTGGTGCGACTAATGATGAGTTTGAACCGATAAAGGCGTTATCACCGATAATGGTTTTTGATTTATTTACGCCATCATAGTTACAGGTAATAGTCCCTGCGCCAATATTTACTTTTTCGCCAACTTCAGTGTCGCCTAAGTAGGTTAGATGATTTGCTTTTGAGCCTTTACCTAAGCGAGTTTTTTTCATCTCAACGAAGTTACCGATATGCGAGTCTTCTTCCATAATCGCACCAGGGCGAAGACGAGCGTAAGGCCCTAAAGTACATTTAGCCGCAACACTGGCTTCTTCAACAAGTGAGTTAGCTTTGATAACAACGTTATCGCCAATAGTACAGTCTTTAAGTACGCAGTTAGGACCAATCTGAACATTATTGCCGATTGTTACTTTGCCTTCGAAGATAACATTAACGTCGATTAGTACATCTTCACCAGTCGTTAGTTCACCACGCACATCGATACGAGCCGGATCAGCAAGTGTTGCGCCGTTTAGCATTAACTCTTCTGCTTGCCATGCTTGATATGCACGTTCAAGAGCTGAAAGTTGTACGCGATTATTAGCGCCTTCAACTTCCATCGGATGCTCAGGCTGTGCCGAGGTGATTTCAACACCTTCACTGTGTGCCATCGCAACGATATCTGTAAGGTAGTACTCACCTTGGGCATTGTTGTTAGATAAGTTACCTAACCAACGTTTTAGTAACTCACCATTAGCAGCCATAATGCCGGTGTTGATTTCTTTAATTTCAAGTTGCTCAGGTGAGGCATCTTTTTGCTCAATGATACCTACCAGCTTGCCATTTTCACGAAGCATACGACCATAACCTGATGGGTCATCTAAAGTCACGGTTAATACAGCTAGGCCTTTTTTAGGTGTCACAGCAAGTAGCTTTTCTAAAGTGGCGCGTTTTGTTAGTGGCACATCACCGTAGAGAATCAATACGGTATCGTCATCGGCAATATGTTCTTTGGCAACAGCGACTGCATGGCCGGTACCAAGTTGCTCTTCTTGTAATACCCAATTTACTTGATTGTGCGATAGGGCAGCTTGTAGCTGTTCACGACCATGACCATAAACAAGGTTTGTTTCGCGAGCACCAAGTGCAGTGGCATTATCAATAACGTGCTGCACCATAGGTTTACCCGCAACTTTGTGAAGTACCTTTGGTAGAGCAGAGCGCATTCGGGTACCTTTACCCGCTGCTAGAATAACAGTAGTCAGAGACATTAAAACAATATCCTTCTTTCTTTGTTTTAGGTGTGCATGATGTTGTGAGATCTGAAAAAGCAAACAAAGTTATGTAAGTCACATCATGTGTAAATACGCAATCCTAATGTGTAGGACTGAACCTTGAATGAAACAGCTATTCACTATTAATTCACACTATTGTAGCGAGCTTTGATGAAGGATATAAGTATAAAAATAGAATAGGGTGCAAAGCATCATATTTCAGGCACAAAAAAGCCCACGTTAAGTGGGCTTTTCGAAAACCGAGTAGGCTTACTTTTTGCGTAATTGTTGAATTACGCGAAGTTGAGCGATTGCTTCAGCAAGCTGTACTGCAGCTTGTTGGTAATCTAACTCAGCAGCTGACGTGTTCGCCATTTGCTCTTCAGCATCACGTTTCGCTTTTTCAGCCGCTTGCTCATCTAGGTCTTCACCACGTACTGCAGTATCTGCAAGAATTGTGATGCGATCCGGTTGAACTTCTAGCGTGCCGCCAGCAATATACATCACGTCTTCGTGACCAAATTGCTTAACTAAACGTACCATACCAGGTTTTAGGGCAGTTAATAATGGAGCGTGGCCATAGTTAACACCAAGGTCACCTTCACTACCACTCACTTGAATCGATTCAACCAGACCAGAGAACAAGCTCTCTTCTGCGCTTACTACGTCAAGATGTACAGTCATAGCCGCCATACTACCCTCCTAATTACATGCTTTTGGCTTTTTCTTGAGCTTCTTCAATAGAGCCAACCATGTAGAACGCTTGCTCTGGCATATCATCAAACTCACCGTTTAAGATACCTTTGAAGCCAGCAATTGTGTCTTTAAGTGACACGTATTTACCAGGCGCGCCTGTGAATACCTCAGCAACGAAGAACGGCTGAGATAGGAAACGCTGGATTTTACGTGCACGAGATACAACTTGCTTATCTTCGTCAGAAAGCTCGTCCATACCTAGGATTGCGATGATGTCTTTAAGTTCTTTATAACGTTGAAGAACTGTTTGAACGCCACGCGCAGTATCGTAGTGCTCTTGACCGATTACTAGTGGGTCAAGTTGACGTGAAGATGAATCAAGTGGGTCTACCGCAGGGTAGATACCAAGTGAAGCGATATCACGAGAAAGTACTACTGTTGCATCTAAGTGAGCAAACGTTGTTGCTGGAGATGGGTCAGTTAAGTCATCCGCAGGTACGTATACCGCTTGGATTGAAGTGATTGAACCCGTCTTAGTAGATGCGATACGCTCTTGAAGTACACCCATTTCTTCAGCAAGAGTTGGTTGGTAACCTACTGCTGAAGGCATACGACCTAGAAGTGCTGATACCTCTGTACCCGCTAGAGTATAACGGTAGATGTTATCAACGAAGAAAAGTACGTCACGACCTTCGTCACGGAACTTCTCAGCCATAGTAAGACCTGTTAACGCTACGCGTAAACGGTTACCCGGTGGCTCATTCATTTGACCGTATACTAGAGATACTTTGTCTAGTACGTTTGAGTCGTTCATCTCATGGTAGAAGTCATTACCCTCACGAGTACGCTCACCAACACCTGCGAATACTGAATAACCGCTGTGCTCGATTGCGATGTTACGGATAAGTTCCATCATATTTACGGTTTTACCAACACCGGCACCACCGAATAGACCAACTTTACCACCTTTAGCGAATGGACATACAAGGTCGATTACCTTGATACCAGTCTCTAAAAGTTCTACTGAACTTGATTGTTCTTCATAAGAAGGTGCTGCACGGTGAATAGACATACGCTCTTCTTCACCAATTGGACCAGCTTCATCAATAGGGTTACCTAATACGTCCATGATACGACCTAGTGTCTTCGTACCTACTGGAACGTGAATTGGCTGACCAGTGCCTTCTACTGAAGTACCACGACGTAAACCGTCAGTAGTACCAAGTGCGATACCACGTACCACACCGCCACCTAGCTGTTGTTGAACTTCTAAAGTTAAACCCGCTAAGTCGCCATCTGTTACTTTTAGTGCGTCATATACGGCTGGCACGTTGTCTTGTGGAAATTCGATATCCACAACGGCGCCGATAATTTGGACGACCTTACCTAAACTCATGTCTATTCCTCTCATTAAACTTTGCCGAAGCGTTAAACTGCTGCCGAACCGCCAACAATCTCACTAATTTCTTGTGTGATTGCAGCTTGACGAGCCTTGTTATAAACAAGCTGTAACTCATCCATAAGGTCGCCTGCGTTATCAGTTGCAGCTTTCATTGCAACCATACGGGCAGCCTGTTCAGAGGCAGCGTTCTCAACTACACCTTGGTATACTTGAGACTCAATAAAGCGTACTAACAGAGCTTCTAAAATCGCATCTGGGTTTGGCTCATATAAGTAATCCCAAGAATGTTGAGATACTTCTTCTTCAGCTTTTGGCAAAGGGAGTAACTGATCGATTGTTGGCTCTTGCTTCATAGTATTAACGAACTTGTTAAATACTACGTATAAGCGGTCAATTTTACCTTCAGAGTATGCATCTAGCATTGTCTTTACAGGACCAATAACGTCTTGTAGTGAAGGTGTATCTCCTAAGCTCGCTTTTTTAGCGACTAACTTACCGCCGAAACGTTGGAAAAAGCCAGCTGCTTTGCTACCTAAAGTAGTAAATTCAGCTTCAACGCCTTTTTCTTTCCACGCTTTAACGTCTAGGGCAACTTTTTTGAACTCGTTTGAGTTCAAGCCACCACATAGACCACGGTCAGTAGAGATAACAATATAACCAACTCGTTTTACTTCACGCTCTTCTAAGAAAGGGTGAGTAAAATCAAGATTTGCTTGAGCAACACGACCAATCACTTGGCGTAAGTTTTCAGCGTATGGACGGCTTGACGCCACACGTTCCTGCGCTTTTTTCATTTTAGACGCAGCAACCATTTCCATTGCGCTGGTGATCTTTTGAGTATTCTTGATACTCCCGATCTTGCTTTTAATCTCTTTTCCGCTGGCCATGACTCTCTCTCCGAATCAGGTGGGCTTTAGTTGCCTAAAGCTCACCATTCATAACTAAATTACCAAGTTTGCGTCGACTTGAACTTCTCTAGAAGTTCTTTAAGTTGAGCTTCAATCTCAGCGTTGTAGTTACCAGTTTCATTGATTTGAGCCATTAGCTCTGCGTATGTGCTGTTTGCATAAGAAATTAGGCCAGCTTCGAAATCCATGATTTTCGCGATTTCGATGTCTTTTAGGTAGCCTTTTTCAGCAGCAAATAGCGACAGAGACATTTCAGCAACAGACATTGGTGCGTACTGTTTCTGCTTCATTAACTCTGTTACGCGCTCACCATGCTCTAATTGAGCACGTGTTGCATCGTCAAGGTCAGACGCGAACTGCGAGAACGCAGCTAATTCACGGTACTGAGCTAACGCTAGACGGATACCACCACCTAGTTTCTTAACGATTTTAGTTTGCGCTGCACCACCAACACGAGATACCGAGATACCAGCGTTAACAGCTGGACGGATACCTGAGTTGAATAAGTCAGTTTCTAAGAAGATCTGACCATCGGTGATAGAGATAACGTTTGTCGGTACGAACGCAGAAACGTCGCCGCCTTGAGTTTCAATGATTGGCAATGCCGTCAATGAACCTGTTTTACCTTTCACTTCACCGTTAGTGAACTTCTCAACGTAATCAGCGTTTACACGTGATGCACGCTCTAGAAGACGTGAGTGAAGGTAGAATACGTCACCTGGGTATGCTTCACGACCTGGTGGACGCTTAAGTAGTAATGAGATTTGACGGTAAGCAACAGCTTGCTTAGATAAATCATCATATACGATTAGCGCGTCTTCACCACGGTCACGGAAGTATTCACCCATAGTACAACCAGAGAATGGTGCTAAGTACTGAAGTGCCGCAGATTCAGAAGCAGATGCAACAACAACGATAGTGTTTTCTAATGCACCGTGCTCTTCTAATTTACGTACTACGTTAGCGATTGTAGATGCTTTTTGACCAACTGCAACGTACACACACTTAACGCCTGTACCTTTTTGGTTGATGATAGCATCGATTGCTAATGCAGTTTTACCAGTTTGGCGGTCACCGATCACAAGCTCACGTTGACCACGACCTACTGGGATCATCGCATCGATAGATTTATAACCAGTTTGTACTGGCTCATCTACTGATTGACGTTCGATAACGCCTGGTGCGATTTTCTCAACAGGTTCATAACCGTCGTTGTCTAAAGCGCCTTTACCATCGATAGGTGCACCTAGTGTGTTAACAACACGACCAAGTAGACCACGACCAACAGGAACCTCTAAGATACGACCAGTTGATTTAACTTTTACGCCTTCTTTAAGGTCAGCGTAAGGACCCATAACTACTGCACCTACTGAGTCACGCTCAAGGTTTAGTGCGATAGCATAACGGTTGCCAGGAAGCTCGATCATTTCACCTTGCATACAGTCAGCAAGACCGTGGATGCGGATGATACCGTCAGTAACAGATACAATAGTACCTTCGTTACGAGCTTCACTTACAACTTCGAACTGCTCAATACGTTGTTTGATCAGATCTGAAATTTCAGTGGAATTAAGTTGCATGCTCTTTTTCCCAATTACGATTGTAGTGATGTAGCTAAGCGGGCTAATTTGCCACGTACTGAGCCGTCGATTACAGTGTCACCCGCCTTGATAATAAGGCCGCCAACCACTGTAGTATCTTCACTACAATTCAGCTTAACTTTGCGTGCGAAACGTTTTTCAAGTGCCGCTACCAATGATACTTGCTGCTCAGCAGCAAGCGGTGTTGCAGAAACCACATCAACGTCGATTTCTTTGTCGTAGTCCGCTTTTAATTCAGCGAATAACTCTGCAACAGCTGGCAGTGCAACTAAACGTCCATTTTCAGCCATCACCTTGATTAGGTTCTGACCTTGTTCGTTGAGCTGCTCTGCACAGATCTTGATAAACAGATCTGCTTTTTCAGTAGCAGTAGGCAATCCAGCTAGCGCGGCAGCGGCTTGCTCATTGCTGGCAACTTGGCCAGCAAAGAACAGCATGTCGTTCCAACTTTCAACAGTGCCTTTTTCAACGGCAAGTTCAAAAGCCGCTTTAGCGTATGGGCGAGCGATAGTAGCCAATTCAGACATGCTCATACCCTCCTAATTACAGCTCAGCGACAAGTTTTTCAACGATGTCACTGTGTGCGGCTTGATTGATTTCGCGCTCTAAAATCTTCTCAGCACCAACCACGGCCAGCGTCGCTACTTGTTTACGTAGTTCTTCTGTTACACGGTTACGCTCTGCTTCGATTTCAGAGTGCCCTTGAGCAATAATTTTTTCACGCTCTTGTTGACCACGAACAGTTTCTTCGTCAACGATAAGCGTGGCACGCTTTTTAGCTTGTTCAATGATATCAGCCGCTTGAGCTTTTGCCTCTTTAAGCTGCTCAGCAGCTTTCTTTTGCGCAAGTTCTAAGTCTTTTTCGGCTCTATCAGAGGCAGCTAAACCATCTTCGATTTTCTTCTGGCGAGCTTCAATTGCACCATTTAGTGGTGGCCATACGTATTTCATACAGAAAAGTACGAAAACCGTAAATGCAATTAATTCACCGATAAGAGTGGCTGTTAAGTTCACGACCGCTCCTCCTTAAAATAGTAAGCTGTTCAAAAAATAATATTAAAGTACGAACAACAATACCATTGCGATACCAACACCGATCATAGCTACAGCATCGATTAGACCAGCAAGGATGAACATCTTAACTTGTAATGAAGGTGCAAGTTCAGGTTGACGAGCACAAGCTTCTAGGAATTTACCACCCATGTTACCGAAGCCGATAGCAGTACCGATTGCACCGAAGCCGATAAGTAGAGCAACAGCGATATACTTAAGACCAATCATTAGTTCCATTTTTTTCTCCAAAGTTTCAATTGTAAATTAAAGTTAAAATTTAAAAGTGTATAAAATTAGTGATTATCTGAGCTTGCCATGCTTAGGTAAACGATTGTTAGCATCATGAATACGAATGCTTGCAGTACGATTACTAAGATGTGGAATACAGCCCAAATAAAGTGCAACGGTAGTTGCATTAAACCAACTGCGCCGATCAAGATGAAAATCAACTCGCCAGCATATAAGTTACCGAATAAACGCAGCGCTAACGAGAACGGCTTAGCTACTAAAGCGATTGTTTCTAGTAATAAGTTACACGGGATTAAAAACACCATCGCTAGCTTGTTATTTGAGCTAAATGGGTGAAGCGTAAGTTCTGCTAAGAAACCGCCAATCCCTTTGATTTTGATTGCGTAACCGATCATCAGAATGAATACACCAATAGCAAGTGCAGCAGTCATGTTGATGTCTGTTGTTGGTACAATCTTCATGTAAACGTCGTGAGAATCCATACCGAATGCTTGTTCACCAACGAAGCCAGCGAATGCAGGTAGGAAATCAACCGGAATTAAGTCCATTAAGTTCATTAAGAACACCCAAACGAAAATCGTTAGAGCTAATGGAGCGATTAGGGCACTTTTACCGTGGTAAGTATCGCGTACGTTGTCGCCAACGAACTCAACGATCATTTCAATGAAACACTGAAATTTACCAGGTACACCGGTATTTGCTTTTTTAGCGGCACTACGGAAGATCCATAAAAATACAAGACCTAAACCGATTGACCATGCGAGGGTATCTATATTCCATGTCCAGAAACCACTGTCTGCACACGCTTTGTTGAAGGCAAGACCAGCGTCGGTCGAGCACATCTTAGCGTTAGTTAAGTGGTGCTGAATATGGCTTGATAGAGTTACTTCTTCTGCAGCCATGTTATATCCCAAAAGTTAATGATTAAAAAAAACGGGCGCAAACAATCCGCAAAATAACACCAATACATAAACACAGAAAAACGGTAACAAAATGACCGTGTAAGACTTCAGTATCAGTGCGAACAACACGATTGTTAGCATAAATTTTAATCCGTTGCCGCGCTTTAGCGAGGCATACACTTGATTTACTCGACTTGCACCCACATATCTGAATGCATAGACGGCAAATACAAAATTAGGGAGTATTGCTACAGCCCCGCCAGCAACTGCTGACTGGCCGGCATTGACTCCCCAACCTATAAAAACAACTACTGCAGCGATGAGCGCTACGATACCCTGAAGACAAATTAATTTAAATGCGGCAAGCCTATAAGGCTTTGCTAACTTATTAGTCACGTTTTATTAACCTTGTAAACGTTCAAATTGTCAGGGTATGAAAACTGGCGAAATTATACTGATTCCTACCAGTTTTGCAACTTGAGTCGACCCTTTGTAGTGCAAAAACACCACAAATGTCTCTTTTTGGACATGTTATTAATTAATGACGGGAATAGTCTTAATTTATACGGCTTAAAATGCCATCTAGCTCATCAAGTGTTGTATACGAAATAACCAGCTTTCCCTTGCCTTTTTTATTGTAGTTTATTTCTACTTTTGCGCCTAAATTTTCAGCAAGTTTTTGTTCTAACTGTTTGACATCAGGATCTTTTTCTTGCACTTCTTTTTTTGGCGCTGGTTCTAAAATAGAACGCACTAGCTTTTCGGTTTCGCGAACAGTTAACGCTTTAGCTACTGCTAGTCGTGCTGCATCTGATTGCGCTTCACCTTCAAGGCCTAATAAACAGCGTGCATGGCCCATTTCAATATCACCATGTTCTAACAATATTTTTACATCTTCATTTAAATTATTTAAGCGAAGCAAATTTGTTACTGTTGTACGAGACTTGCCAACCGCTTCGGCGACCTGTTGATGGGTAAGTTCAAACTCATTTAGCAAACGATTTAATGCAATCGCTTCTTCCATCGCATTTAAGTCTTCACGTTGAATATTTTCAATAAGTGCAATAGCTACCGCAGCTTCATCGGGTACATCTTTGATGATACACGGTACGGTGTCTAATTTTGCTAATTGTGCAGCACGCCAACGACGCTCACCTGCAATAATTTCGTATTTATCTGCACCAATTTGGCGCACAACGATTGGCTGAATAATACCTTGGGCACGAATTGAGCTGGCTAACTCTTCAAGTGCTTCTTCAGACATGTCTTTACGTGGTTGATATTTACCCGATTGTAAAAACTCTATCGCTAGCTTTTGCAGTTCACCATTTTTTTGCTCAGCAACTACCTCAGAGACTTGCTCTGGTGTGGTTGTCGCTTGTTGCTGATTATTTGCACTTTGGGCTGGTTTTGATGAACTTAATAAAGCGTCGAGTCCTCGGCCTAAACCGCGTTTTTTAGCAGACATGTTATTTTTTTACCTCGAAGTTAGGCTACTGCTGAAGATGTTTTCTCTTTTCTACGTAACATTTCGCCGGCTAGGGCTAAGTATGCTTTAGCGCCACTTGATGCACGGTCATAATACATGGCAGGGGCACCAAAGCTCGGCGCTTCTGCTAAACGGACATTACGTGGGATAACGGTACGATATACTTTATCGCCAAAATGTTGTTTTAGTTGTTCAGATACGTCATTTGCAAGGCGATTGCGCGGATCATACATGGTGCGCAAAATCCCTTCAATTGTTAACGCTGGATTTACTAACTTAGAAAGTTGCGTAATGGTATCCATTAACGCCGTTAAACCTTCAAGGGCATAGTACTCACATTGCATTGGAACTAAAATTGAGTCTGCGGCAGCCATTGCATTAACAGTCAGCATATTTAGTGAAGGCGGGCAGTCAATAAAAATGAAGTCGTATTGATCTTGAATTTTTTCTAACGCATTACGTAAACGTACTTCGCGAGCAAACAATTCCATTAATTTAACTTCAGCGGCAGTCACATCACCATTAGCAGCAATTAAGTGGTACTCACCTGAGGTTTCTTTATTGATGACTTCTTCGATTGGTGTCTCTTCAATCAATAAATCGTAAATAGTCGCAACATCACCATATTTATCGACACCGCTCCCCATGGTTGCGTTACCTTGCGGATCAAGATCGATTAATAACACTTTACGCTTCGTCGCGGCCATCGATGCCGCGAGATTCACAGCGGTGGTTGTTTTACCAACACCACCTTTTTGGTTTGCTAATGCGATGACTTTTGCCACAGTGCTCTGATCCCTAGTCTTTAGATAGAATGATTAGATGTCTTTGCGCATCTAACTCAGGTACTTCCAAGCTGATTTTTTCGTCAAACTTAATACCTTTAGGTAATGAGTCTAGTTCTTCGCTCGGAAATACGCCTTTTAAAGCGATAAATTTGCCTGAATGATCAATCAAGTGCGCACACCAGTCAACCATATCTTGTAAAGAGGCGAATGCACGACTTAATACACCATCTAATTTAACACTTGGTTGATATTCTTCAACTCTAGACTGCACTGGGGTTACATTTTCAAGGCCAAGTGCATGTTTTACCTGCATCAAAAAGCGTATGCGCTTACCTAAACTATCTAACAAAATAAATTGTGTATCAGGTAGGGCGATGGCTAATACGATACCCGGTAAACCAGGACCCGTACCAACATCGATGTAATGTTTGCCTTTAAGGTGTGGTGCAACAACTAAGCTATCCATAATATGCTTAACCATCATCTCTTCAGGTAAACGAACAGAGGTTAAATTATACGCTTTGTTCCACTTGTCTAATAATTCAACATATTGCACAAGTTGTTGTTGCTGTTTTTCTGTTAGCGCAATTTCAGTTTGCGCTAACAGTGAAGTTAATTGTTGTTGTAACACTGTATTCCTCACCAACTACGCAGTCTTGCGCAGTAAGCCTTGCTTTTTCAGATAGACTAATAATAGCGAAATAGCAGCAGGGGTGATACCTGAAATACGCGATGCTTGGCCAATTGTATCTGGACGACTATCAGTAAGCTTCGCAATAACCTCATTTGATAAACCAGAAACAGTTGAATAATCAAAGTCTTTTGGTAATACAGTTTGTTCATGACGCAATTGCTTATTGATCTCGTCTTGTTGGCGAGCAATGTAACCTGCGTATTTAGTATGAATTTCAACTTGCTCAAGTGCAGCTTGGTTATCAAACTCAGAACCTAAACCATCGATCGCCATTAAATCGGTATAACGAATTTCAGGACGGCGGATCAGATCTTCAAGGCTCGCTTCACGAGTCAGTGGCGTTTTTAATAACGCATTTACTTGATCGACAGCAACGTGATCTTTGTGGATCCACGTTTCTTTTAAACGTTGCGTTTCTTTTTCGATGATTTCCATTTTTTCGTTAAAGGCAGCCCAACGAGCATCATCAACTAAACCAAGTTCACGACCTTTTGCAGTTAAACGAATATCAGCATTGTCTTCACGAAGTAATAAACGGTATTCAGCACGGCTAGTAAACATACGGTACGGTTCTTTAGTACCTAATGTTGCTAGGTCGTCAATTAGTACACCTGTGTATGCTTCATCACGGCGTGGTGTCCAAGACTCTTTTCCTTGTACTTGTAATGCCGCGTTCATACCAGCAATTAAGCCTTGCGCGCCAGCTTCTTCATAACCCGTTGTACCATTGATTTGGCCTGCGAAGAATAAACCATTAATAAACTTAGTTTCTAATGACTGTTTTAAGTCGCGCGGATCAAAGAAATCATATTCAATTGCGTAACCAGGACGACAAATATGTGCATTTTCAAAACCAGTGATTGATTGCACAATTTCAAGTTGTACATCAAACGGTAAACTCGTCGAGATACCATTTGGATATAATTCGTATGATGTTAAACCTTCAGGTTCAACAAAGATTTGATGTTTGTCTTTATCAGCAAAACGTACGATCTTATCTTCAATTGAAGGGCAGTAACGAGGACCAATACCTTCAATAACACCTGAATACATAGGTGAACGATGTAGGTTGTTGCGGATCACATCATGAGTTTTTTCATTTGTATAGGTGATGTAGCACGGGATCTGCTGTGGGTGATCTGACTGTTTACCCATAAACGAGAATACCGGCGTTGGAGTATCACCTGGCTGTTCTTGCATCTTGCTAAAATCAACAGTGCGTGCATCAATACGCGGAGGCGTGCCTGTTTTTAAGCGATCAACACGAAATGGTAATTCACGTAAGCGCTCTGCAAGTGCAATTGAAGGTGGATCACCAGCACGACCCCCTTTGAAATTCTCTAAACCAATATGGATCTGACCACCTAAAAAAGTACCTACAGTAAGTACAACTGATGGGGCACTAAAACGAAGACCCATTTGTGTTACCACACCCATTACACGATCGCCTTCAACAATCAGATCGTCACATGATTGCTGGAAGATCTTTAAATTTTCTTGATGTTGTAAAGTGTGTTGGATAGCGGCTTTATACAAAGCACGGTCAGCTTGCGCACGTGTAGCACGAACAGCAGGGCCTTTAGATGAGTTTAAAGTACGAAATTGAATACCGCCTTTATCGATTGCTTGTGCCATAGCACCACCTAGAGCATCGATCTCTTTTACTAAATGGCCTTTACCAATACCGCCAATTGCCGGATTACAAGACATTTGACCAAGGGTATCCATATTATGAGTTAGCAATAGGGTATTCATGCCCATGCGAGCAGATGCTAATGCAGCTTCAGTACCTGCATGTCCACCACCTACAACAATAACATCAAAACGTTCGTGAAAAATCATTTATGGGATCCTACTTAATCGACCAGCAAAACTTTGTAAAGGGAGCGTATTCTACCTAGAAATTTAGAGAAGATAAATGATTAAACAGTACTCAAGATCTAAGTGGGTGATCTCTAATAATATAAAGGATCTTTTAAAGAGATCTTTTATTACTTTTACTACTAGTAACGGCTAGATCTGTTGATAATGTTTGCTTTACTATTTAAAACATGATCTTAACGCAGATCTAAAGGTGTTAATATGATCGGATCTTACGGGGAACAAGCTTTGATCAAAAGGCCTATTTATACACAGGGCAATATCGAGTGGATCTTATCCAAGGGATAAACTACCTTAAAATCGCAGTTAGATCAGTGTTTATCCACAATTCGATCTAAATTATCAGTAAATTGTTGATAACTTTTAAAACACGATCATCATCGATCGGCTTAATTAAGACCCACCGCTTCGATCCAGCTTGGCAACCAAGCTAATGCTGTGTCCTCGGGTAGTTCTTCATCAAGAATATTAAGCTCTAAGCGCGTTGCCACGCGTGTTGCACCTTTACTTGCTAATAACTCATCTAGGTTACGAGCTGCATAGTTATAGGTGTCGTAACTGGTGTCACCCAAACCGACCACACTGTAGTTTAATTCTTTTAGATCAACTTGTTGGTTAACTGATTCAATAAATGGCAATAAATTATCTGGATAGTCTCCGGCGCCATAAGTTGAAGTGCATAACAACCAGATTGTGTCTTGCTGATCAATATCATCAAATACCGGCTGCTCATGCAGCTTAACTTGGATCCCTTGTTGTTCAAGGGCTTCAGCGAGCTGTTCTGCCACGTACTCTGCCGATCCCATTTGGCTGCCAACGATGATATTTACTGATTGCATGTGCTTGATCATGTATAGAAATAAGTGGCCACATGATAACGAACTTAGGGTGTGAGTAAAGCGTTGAATTACGATCTGAATAAGTTTTTATGGTTAAAATACGTGCTTAAACTTATTTGTTTTTACAATTTACTGTTTTTAATAGTTTTTTTAATTTTTTAGCGAGTTTAACCCTTTGATCAAGCTGTTAATAATTTTGGGGAAAGTTCTGATCAAGTTTGATTTTGTAAACTGTATAACTTTGCTAAGTTATTGATCTTTAGCCGTCGCAAAGAGAAAGATTGGTTAGATCTGTAAGTCGTGCTGAGTGTGATCGTTTTGTGGATAGATCGCTTGTTGATAACGATCGGTTTGTAAATTGTGATCAATAAAATAGATCGAAAAAAACTTAAAACAGCACATATAAAGGCCGTTTTTAAGAAAATTAATTATAAAAAATGGCTGTTGATCATCAGCGAGCTCAAATATCAGCGATTTTTTATGATCAAATCAGCTTTCAGATCTAAAAATACCCCAAATGTGGATAACATTTTTAGACAAACTCGATCTTAAAAGCTGTTTTGATCTGATTTTTTTGTTTACCAAGTTAACTTTCGAGCTGAATTAAGGTGCTTTTAATTGTATTACCCACTAGATCATAGAGCGAATTACCCAATGAAAAACGTGTAGCGCCACCAGCGAAAGCCGCTTTTGCTGAGTTAAAATTGCTCATTGCCATCACATTTAGTGGCATATCTATCGCGTTTGTTAAGCTGGTTATTTGCTCTATGTTTGTAAGGCCAGGTACAAATAGACCATCTGCACCAGCATTTTGATAGGCTTTTGCGCGTTCTAATGTTGCTTGAAAAGGGCGATCACTAACAAAGAAGGTATCGGTTCTGGCGTTGATAAATAAACTACCGAAGCCATTTTCGTTAAGTACTTTCTTTATCTCACTAATAATAGTGCATTGCTGTTCGATAGATCTGAGTGCGTTAGTGTCTTTGTTTGAGTCTTCAATGTTGATACCTACAATCCCTAATCTTGCTAACGCTAAAACGTTTTGGCTAATTTGCAGCGGATCGTTACTGTAGCCTGACTCTATATCGACAGTGAGTGGAATGTGTATGTGTTTAGTCAAGCTTTTAACCAGCGCTAATTGAGTTTGAAAAGAGATGTTTTCACCATCCGCTAAACCTAAGCTGGCAGCAATGCCCCAGCTGGTTGTTGCTAGGGCTTTAGCCCCCGCAGCTTGAATGAATTGTGCAGAACTAAGATCCCACGCATTAGCAAGTACAAAGCC
This sequence comes from Pseudoalteromonas thalassia, assembly GCF_049257215.1. Taxonomy (NCBI): domain Bacteria; kingdom Pseudomonadati; phylum Pseudomonadota; class Gammaproteobacteria; order Alteromonadales; family Pseudoalteromonadaceae; genus Pseudoalteromonas; species Pseudoalteromonas thalassia. The sequence continues at coordinate 44,295 of NZ_JBMMUE010000022.1, read as the reverse complement.
TGTTGGCTGGTGGTGTAGTTGGTGAAATAGTTGATATTTGTCCATGATGTCCTCCGTTTAATGACATCACTAGACTAATGGAAACTGAGTTTAATACTGGCTGGTTTCGGCCCTGAACCGATAATTAATTGCTGGATTAAAAATAAAAAAGAGCCTTGCGACCAATGCCAGTCAGTTAAGCAGTTTTTGAATAAATATGTGAGTATTATTCAGTTAAGACTGCTTAACGCAGGTAGCGACAAAATTAGCTAAAAACCATATAGCAAAAGGGCTACAGTTAGATTTTTATAAATCATCGCTGTAGCCCTTTATTTTATTAGCTTTTCCTTAACTGATCGACATTAGCCTTGCGACTCTTTTTTATAATATTGATGACCGGAATTTATTTACCGATACAGAACGAACTAAAGATTTTCCCTAGCAAGTCATCAGAAGTAAATTCACCCGTTATCTCATTTAAGAACTGTTGAGTTAGGCGTAACTCTTCAGCCAAGATCTCACCAGCAATATGCATCTCTAATTGCTCTTTACCGGTGTTTAAATGAAAGGCTGCGTGGTCCAGTGCATCTAAGTGACGACGGCGTGCCATGAATCCACCTTCAGTTGCCCCTTGAAAACCTATACATGCCTTTAAGTGAGTACGAACTAACTCTATACCTTCAGCATTTTTAGCACTTAAACGGATCACAGGATATTGATCATGCTCATCCATACCGACACTTTCGCCGGAAATATCGGCTTTATTACGGATCACAGTAACACCCATTCCCTCAGGTAACTTGGCCATAAACTCTGGCCAAATATCATGGGGATCAGTGGCTGATGTATCTGTGCCGTCTAACATAAATAGTACGCGATCGGCTTGGTTAATTTCGTCCCATGCGCGCTCAATACCAATTTGCTCTACTTTATCTGGGCTTTCACGTAGGCCTGCGGTATCAATAATATGCAGTGGCATACCATCAATGTGGATATGTTCACGTAATACGTCACGTGTTGTACCGGCTATTTCGGTAACGATGGCTGCATCACGGCCAGCTAATGCATTGAGTAGACTTGATTTACCAGCGTTAGGGCGACCCGCAATAACAACACGCATACCTTCACGCATGATGCTACCTTGTTTAGCTTGCTGAGTTACATTATCGAGTTGCTCAATAATGGCATCAAGATCTGCTGAAACTTTACCGTCTGATAAAAAGTCGATTTCTTCATCAGGAAAATCAATCGCGGCTTCTACATACATACGTAGGTGAATGACTTTTTCCACCAGCGTTTCGATATGTTTAGAAAATTCACCTTGCAGTGATTGTAGGGCGCTTTTTGCTGCCTGTTCACTGGTTGCATTGATTAAATCGGCAATTGCCTCTGCTTGAGTTAAATCAAGCTTGTCATTCATAAATGCGCGCTCAGAGAACTCACCCGGTTTTGCTAAACGTACACCGTCAATTTGGCTAATTTCTTTTAATAGCATATCAAGTACAACAGGGCCGCCATGACCTTGTAGTTCAAGTACGTCTTCACCGGTAAATGAATTTGGACCTTGAAAGTAAATAGCAATACCTTGGTCAAGCTGTTCACCGCTCAAGCTTTTAAAAGGCACATAGTCTGCGTAACGTGTTTTAGGACAACGGCCAATAATGTGCTCTGCCACTGTTTTAGCTAAGCTACCAGAGACGCGAATAATACCAACCCCACCACGTCCTGGTGCGGTCGCTTGTGCTGCAATTGTGTCTTGATTAATCATGCGATGAAATAATGCCAATAAAAGAATGAATGCTGGCTCTATTGTAACCTATGGCTTAATTTCATGCGAATAGCTGTTTGAGTAATGAAATAGCAAAAGTTTGATGTAAGTAATACTTTATTTAGCTTTAATTAATAATAAATCGTCATTGCAAATGATAATTATATTCATTACCATGTTGCGCATTCTTAATTGTGTCCTTTTTTATTATGCGTCTTTCTGCTGTTTTTATTGCACTTGCTGCTGGTTTTTCGGGCGTTGCCCATGCTCAAACTGAAGTTTCTACTGATCAAAACGATTCTAAAGAGATCGAAAAAATAGAAGTTGTTGGCCGTGCGTTTTCTTTATATCGACCAACTGAGTCAAGTTTTGCTACTCGTACTAATACACCGTTAGAAAAAATACCTCAGTCAATTCAAATTTTGCCGCAGGAGCTGATTAACGATCAGGCTGCTCGCCAAATTACCGACCTTTATAGCAATATTGCTGGTGTTAATGCCTTTAGTTATTCCGGCGTGACATTTCGTGGTTTTCGCCAAGATGAGATTTTATATGATGGCGTAAAGGGCGACCCTTTCAATGGTTTTGCTGTGCCGCAGTTATTTAATATCGAACAAGTTGCGGTTTTAAAAGGCCCTGCTGGCGCCATTTATGGTAGCGGTAATCCGGGCGGTATTATTAACTATGTAACTAAGAAGCCTAAATTCACTAGTGAGCACAGTATTGAAGTTGAAGTGGGTAATGATGATTTCTTCAGTGGTGCATTAGAAAGCACTGGAACGCTGAGTGAATCACTTGATAACCATGCTTATCGTGTTGGTATCTACCGTGATACTGAAAAACCATTCCGTGCAAATACTAGCAGCGATAATACCATTGTTGACCTTGGATATACGTGGCTTATAAATAGTGCAACTGAATTAACCACGCAGTATACCTATATAGAGCAGGAGTTGGGTGGGGCACGTTTACGTGGTGTCCCTGCTGATGATAATGGCAATTTTCTAACTGACATTAGCTGGAACCATAACGAGGCAACAGACTTTCAAAATGTTGAAGCGCATGTTTATCAGGCGACTTTAAAACACGATTTTAATGATGTTTGGCGTACAGATGTCACGGCACGCTATTTTGATAACAAAGAAGTGCAAAACTACCATGAGCCAAGAGGTCTAGTAGATACTAACGACGACGGTATTGTTGATTGGAGTCATCGTGAGTTTCGTGATCAAGTACGTGAGAACAACGGCTTTAGTTTAACTGCCAATGCGATTGCGGAGTTTGCATTTGCCAACATGCAGCATCAAGTACTGTTTGGTAGTGACTGGTATGAACATGATTTTGAAAGTGTGTACCGTACAGCTACGCAGCAAAGTAAAGGTGGCCCAGTTCCTGGTCTTGATCTTAACGATCCTGAATATGGTTTAACCTCTGCCGATGATTATGATCTTGATAGTATTACACCAAGGCTTGGGAAAACGAATAGCACCCGCTTTGGCGCGTACTTGCAAGACCAACTTGATATCACCGCTAATTGGAGCGTCACAGCTGGCTTAAGATATGACCGTTTTGAAGATAAAGATCTGTTAAATCAAACCGAGTTTTCTGATAGCGATTTAACTTACCGCATTGGTACCAGCTATAACATTAACAATATGTTCTTCCCTTATGCACTGCATGGCACTGGGTTTGTGCCGCAAAGTGCCAGTGATCAAGAAACTGCGAAGGGTGGCCCTTTCTCGCCAGAGACTAGCCGTATTAATGAGTTAGGTTTAAGAACCAAATTATTAGATGACACGCTTGCTGTTAATATGGCTGTGTACGATATTGTCCGCGAAAATATCCTGCAACCTAGTTTATTAGGTGATGTTGCGGGTGATGGTGTTGATGACTTAGTTGCCGTTGGTGAAGTACAAAGTAAAGGTTTTGAACTCGAAGTAGTGGGTGACATCACTGAGCGTTGGGTGGTTACTGCAAGCTATGCCTATAATGATACCCGTATTACTAAAGCAAACGACAGCATTCGTAACCAAATTCCTGATAGCGATAAATTTGCCAACGCGCCGCAAAATACCCTAGGTATCTGGACACGCTATGAGTTACCTAGCTTATCGTCATCTATTTCTGCGGGTTTAGATTATGTTGATGAACAACTTAGTTTAGGTGGCCAACGCGTTAAACCTTATACGATTTACAACATGGCATGGCAAACAACCGTTGATAACTGGCAATGGCAATTATCAGTTAAAAACCTGTTTGATAAAGAATACGCAAGCAGTGGCTTTATTGAGCGAACAGGGCACTTTCCTGGTGAACCACGCCGTGTCTATTTAAGTGCTAAATACAGCTTTTAATGGTGGCGTGTGAACGCTAAAAGTTGGTTTAATTTACATTCCTGGGCAGGACTCTTTGTTGGAGTCCTGCTTTTTGTTACCTGCGTATCGGGGACACTCGCTACGTTAAGTCATGAACTCGAATACTTAACAGACGCTAAGTATCGTGCTTTATCTTCTTCAGCCTCGACTAACTATCAGGCTATCGAAAACACCCTAAATAAGCATTATCCACAGGGTCAATTACTTTATATCCAACGTCATAAACAAGATTACCTTGCCACTGAAGCGGCTCTTAAAGTCGGTGATTCATTTCGTTTTGTTTATTTAGATGCTGCAACGGGCCGCTTACTTGGTGAAGGAGAGTGGGCGCGGATATCGCGGTTTTTACGTAATTGGCATATGAATTTGTCGATGGGCTGGACGGGTAAATTAATCGTTACCAGTTTGAGTATGTTACTCGTTATTTTATTGGTCTCGAGTTTTTATGTGTATCGGCGCTGGTGGCAAGGTTTTATGAAAAAGCCTGCTGCGCTTAGTCTTGATAAACGCAGTAGTTGGGCTGATTGGCACAAACTGTTAGGGCTTTGGAGTTTATGGTTTATCGCAGTGATGGCCATTACAGGTGTTTGGTATCTGGTAGAGCATGGGCTGCAAACAGCTAAAGTGTCGCATACTGTTTCTGCGCCACAAGCGGTAAGTGAGTTTAAAAAACAAAGCCCTAGTAAAGATATATCGCCAATTAGCTTAACTGCAGCTTATAAGGCCGCTCAACAGGCGTTTCCGAGCCTTGATATTCGCTATATTCGTTATCCAAATAAAGCGGATCAGCCTATTGAAGTGCGTGGTTATAACGATGATATTTTACTGCGTCTGCGTGCTAACCGTGTTTATTTAAAACCAAGCTCGGGTGAGTTACTAGGTATACAAATAGGCGAACAATTACCTATTGTAGCCCGAATTTCAGATACCGCTGATCCGCTGCACTTTGGTAACTTTGCAGGAGTTGGTACTAAACTTATTTGGGGGTTGTTTGGTGCGTTGATGAGCTTTATAAGTGCTGCTGGCATTTATATGAGTTGGCTTAGGGTTAAGCGTAAAACAACAGCTGTAAAGTGGCTTGGAGTATCTGGGGGGATTGCAATCGGTTTGGTGGTTGCTTCGCTACTAACAACAAGTTTGAGCTTTACTGAGCGTAGTGTGCCTAATCAGGTATATTCTCCTATCCTCGGTTAAATTTTTTCAGGTATTAAAAAAGGCGCTAATTAGCGCCTTTTTTGTTGGGTTAAGAGTTTAGCCTCTTACCTTAATACCTTTTTTCTCCATACCGCGGTAGATGATTAGCATCTGTGCGATTGAGATAAGGTTCGATACTAACCAGTAAAGTACTAGGCCAGATGGGAACCATAAGAAGAAAATTGAGAATACTACTGGCATAAAGGTCATCATTTTTTGCTGCATAGGATCAGTAACTGTCATAGGTTGCAGCTTTTGAGTGATGAACATACTTAAACCAAATAAAACCGGTAATACGTAGTATGGGTCCATTGCTGATAAGTCATTTAACCATAAAATGAATTCAGCATGACGTAGCTCAGTTGATTCTAAGAATACGTAGAATAATGCTAAGAAGATTGGCATTTGTAGTAACAGTGGGAAACAGCCACCCATAGGGTTCACTTTTTCTTTGCGGTACATTTCCATCATCGCTTGACCGAATTTTTGACGGTCATCACCATACTTCTCTTTTAGTGCAGCCATTTTAGGCTGTAAGGCACGCATCTTCGCCATTGACGTGTATTGTGCTTTAGTAAGCGGGTACATTGCTGTTTTAACGATAACCGTGATTGCAATGATAGCTAGACCCCAGTTACCTAGGATGCTGTGTAACCACTTAAGTAGTACGAATAATGGTTGTGAGATAAACCACAACCAACCATAGTCTACAGTTAGGTCTAAGTCTGGGTGAATCGCTTCTAGTACATCAGACTCTTTCGGGCCCATGTAGTAAGTAGAAGTAAGTGTCGCTTGCGTACCTGCTTGTACGTTAACTGCTTCACCCTTAGTACCAATAATTGCCGCATTACCAGCTACTAACTTGCTGTAAAGGGTATTTTGTTGATCTTGCTTAGGTACCCATGCACTTACAAAGTAGTGTTGAATAAATGCAATGTAGCCACCAGCTGTGGTGATGTTAAGGTTTTTATCAGCCATGTCTGAGAAGCTATACTTTTCGTATGGCTCTTCTTCAGTACCGTATGCTGCACCTAAGTAGTTTTGATCTACTAAGCTACCTTTTTCTTGTACTGTGCGTTTTACTTGCGTGTATAACTGAACTTGAATTGGATCAGCTGTTACGTTGTTTACTGTGTACTCTAAACCTACAGCGTAGTCGCCTTTTCTGAATATATAGGTTTTAGTAAACGTCACACCTTTGCTGTCGGTAAACTCAAGTGGTACACGCAGTTCATCACCATTTAAAGTGAACGCTTTTTGAGTGGTTTTATAAACAGGGCGACCAGCAACAGTTGCATCTGGGCCATTTAAACCAATTAAGCCACTTTGTGAGAAGTATTGGTTGCCATCAAACTCACCAAGTAGCATGAAAGGGGTATCACTGCCTTTTGTCTCTTCGTACTGAAGTAGGTCTGCTTCAATAATGTCACCACCACGGGTGTCAATTTTAACAGTGTATACATCAGTTGTTACATCGATAACTGAGCGCTTTGCTGTAGTAGCAGTTGGTACTTCACCGTCAGATGATGCTGGAATAAAGTCATCAGATTCTGGTGTAGTTGCGCCTAGTGTTTGTGTTGTGGCACTTGGATCAGCTTTTGGTGCATTGTAGTCGTTATTCCATTCTTGGAATAATAAAAACGACACAAGCATCAAGCCGATTAATAAAAACGTGCGTTGCGATTCCATAACAGCTCTTATTTCTCGTGTTGGTGGTTAATATGATTTTTTGCCGGTACGGGATCATCCCCACCAGCATGTAAAGGATGGCATTTTAATATGCGTTTAACAGCTAACCAACTGCCTTTTACACTTCCGTGCAAATTAATTGCTTGAATTGCGTAACTAGAGCAAGTTGGATTAAAACGACAATGCGGGCCTAATAACGGGCTTATCCACTTTTGATAGCCTCGAATTAACATGACTAAACAGCGCTTTGGAATAGCAACAAGTGGTTTAAGTAACCTCATGATGTGTCAGCCCCTGCGTTAATTTAGTCAATGGATACCATGAATTTAAATTCCTAGCGAAGAATTTTAAATGCATGATTAAAAGGTGAGCTAAAGATACCTTAATTAAGCCTGTAATTCTATTGCTATCAAGCTTGATTATTAGAATTAGCTGATTTCTTGGGGCGTTTTTTGAATGGTGGTGGTTTTGGCGCACCTGGCTTGCAGCGCTCATTTATTTTTCGCCACAATTTATTCAGTTGTTTTGTCAGCTCTTCGTTTGACTGTTCATCTATACCACTTTTAACCATCAGCACAATATCAATGTTATCGAGTTTATGTTGATTTAAACGGAAACTTTCGCGAGCAAGTCGTTTAATTCGATTACGTTGACAGGCTTTTTTAACGCGTTTTTTGGCGACCGTAAGACCTAATCGAGGATTAGTTTGGTCATTGCGTTTAGCTAATAGGGTAAAGAAAGGAGTCGCAGCGCGTGCTGGTTCATTAAAGATTCGAGAGTAATGCGAGGGAGTTAACAGACGTAACTCCCTGCTGAAGCTAAAGTCTTCCACTTATATATTAAGCAGAAAGAACTTTACGGCCTTTAGCACGACGACGAGCTAATACTTTACGGCCATTTGCTGTTGCCATACGAGCACGGAAACCGTGTGTACGTTTGCGTTTTAAAACGCTAGGTTGAAAAGTTCTTTTCATAACAATTCCATCCGATCGGTTAAGGTTAAAACATCCTATGCAGGTCGCGATCCTGGCACAGGTGCCATTGCGAGCGCGAGATATTATAGATGAAGACAACAAAAGTCAATCATTAAAACGCTGCAGAGGCCGTAATTATAAAGGATCTTATTTCGTGATCATATAGGATCATCATAAATAAGAAGTTTTCCACAGCCTCTGTATAAAAAGTGAATAAAAGCTTGGGAAAAGCGAATTCGATCGTAGAATTTGATCGCGATCTGCCCCTTAATTTGCTATGATCACTATTCGGAGTTAAAAAATATTTTATACAATAATCAATGGTTTAGTATTTTCTTTGTGCGAGATCATATTTTAAATAAAAATCAATCTTGTACTTGTGGATAAAGTACCTTCATAATAGTCGGTCTTGGCCAGAAATATTGGTCAAATATTAGCAATAAATGTTTGATTTTCCATCATTAAAGATGAACGGGAATAATAATTAAATCTCTGGGAGTTTAATAGTGTATCTGTCGGTTTGGCAAAGTTGTTTATATGTATTGCAAGATGAATTGCCTTCACAGCAGTTCAGTATGTGGGTAAGGCCACTTCAAGCAGAAAGTACCGAAGATACGTTGACTATATATGCACCTAACCGTTTTGTTTTAGATTGGGTGAGAGAAAAGTACTTAAACCGTATTAATGAACTACTCGTTGAAATTTGTGGTGATGAAGCGCCTGAACTTCGTTTTGATGTAGGTAGTAAACCAATTTTAAATGCCCAAGCGGCATCAGCACCGGCTGCATCAGAAGCAAGCGCACCAGTGAGTGCACAGCACACTGCCGAAAAACTCCAACCAAAACCTGAAAAAGCAGCAGTAGAGCCTGCGCCAAAATCAGGTTATAAATCAAACATTAAAGAAAATTATACCTTTGATAGCTTTGTTGAAGGTAAATCAAACCAATTAGCAAAAGCCGCAGCGACTCAAGTAGCAGATAACCCAGGTTCGGCATTTAACCCTGTATTTATATATGGTGGTACGGGCTTAGGTAAAACTCACTTATTACACGCCGTTGGTAACGGTATTATGGCTAATAAGCCAGACGCGAAAATTGTCTACATGCACTCAGAGCGATTTGTGCAAGACATGGTTAAAGCGCTGCAAAATAATGCCATCGAAGAGTTTAAACGTTATTACCGAAGTGTTGATGCATTGATGATCGATGATATTCAATTTTTCGCTAATAAAGAGCGCTCACAAGAAGAGTTCTTTCATACCTTCAATGCTTTACTTGAAGGAAATCAACAGATTATATTAACTTCAGACCGCTATCCAAAAGAGATAGAAGGGGTTGAAGACCGCCTTAAATCACGTTTTGGCTGGGGCTTAACCATTGCAATTGAGCCGCCAGAACTTGAGACGCGGGTTGCCATTTTGATGAAAAAAGCGCAGCAAAGTAAAATTAACTTACCCCATGAAGTTGCCTTTTTCATCGCTAAGAAATTGCGTTCAAATGTGCGTGAATTAGAAGGGGCGTTAAACCGCGTTATTGCTAATGCAAACTTTACTGGTCGTCCAATTTCGATCGACTTTGTAAAAGAAGCCCTACGTGACTTACTTGCGCTGCAAGATAAACTGGTAACGATAGACAATATTCAACGCACTGTTGCTGAGTATTATCGTATTCGTGTGTCAGATTTACTATCGAAACGCCGTAGTCGTTCAGTAGCAAGACCACGCCAAGTAGCAATGGCATTATCAAAAGAACTTACAAATCACAGTTTACCTGAGATTGGCGACGCCTTTGGTGGTCGCGATCATACAACTGTATTACACGCTTGTCGTAAAGTTAAATCACTACGTGATGAAAGCCACGAAGTGAAAGAAGATTATCAAAACTTAATAAGAACCTTGTCATCTTAAGGCCGACTTTATTATGCAAATAACAATATCAAGAGAGCAATTTTTAAAACCTTTAGTTCAAGTGTCTGGTGCGATTGAGCGTAAGCACACCTTACCGATTTTATCGAATGTACTGTTAGTTGTAGAAAACGGGCAACTTTCGATGACGGGTACCGATCTTGAAATTGAGTTAGTGGCGAGTGTGTTCGTTGGTGAAGACACATCTGATACAAAATTAACCTTGCCGGCTAAAAAGTTACTCGATATTTGTAAAAGTTTACCTGATGGCTCAGACCTTACTTTAAGTAGCCAAGATCACCAATTGCTACTAACCAGTGGTAAAAGCCGCTTTTCTTTAACAACTCTTGCTGCAGAAGACTTTCCTAATCTTGAGCAGTGGGATGGTGAAGTTGAGTTTCAACTGACTCGCTTAGAATTACGTAAGCTTCTTGAAAGCACACATTTTTCTATGGCGAATCAAGACGTACGTTATTACTTAAATGGTATGTCATTTGAAGTTGATAACACTGACATAAAAACGGTTGCTACAGATGGCCACCGTTTAGCGATTGCACAAAAGCAATTACCGCAATCTTTGAATACACAACGTCAGCTAATTATTCCACGAAAGGGTGTGCAAGAAATTATGCGCCTAATGGTAGCTGATGATGAGTTAGTAACCATTCAATTTGGTGCTAACCATATTCGTATTATTGATACAGAGTTCACATTTACCAGTAAACTTGTTGATGGTCGTTTTCCTGACTATCGTCGTGTATTGCCGCGTGGTGGTGACAAAGTGATTACTGCTAATCGTGAGTGGTTACGCAGTGCTTTCCAACGTGTGTCTATTTTATCAAATGAAAAATTTCGTGGTGTTCGTTTAAATCTGTCTGAAGGTTTATTAAAGATTACGGCAAACAACCCTGAGCAAGAACAAGCTGAGGAAGTAGTTGAAGTAATGTATCAAGGCGGTGAGCTAGAAATTGGTTTTAACGTTTCATATGTTCTTGATGTTTTAAATACCTTAAAAACAGAAGATGTTACTTTTACACTTGCTGATTCAAATAGTAGTGCATTAATAGAAGGTGCTGGTGACGAAGAAGCAATGTATGTTGTTATGCCGATGCGTTTATAGACTTTATGAGTTTAAGTCATTTAAGCCTCAATAATTTTCGGAATATTGAGGCGCTGACACTCGAGCCAGTAAATGGGATTAATATTATTTACGGCGAGAATGGCAGCGGAAAAACCAGTCTCCTTGAGGCTATTTATTTCCTTTCTCACGGTAAATCATTTCGTACCGCCAAGCACAAAAATATCATTCAGCATCAACAAGACAAGTTTGTGATCCACGGTCGTAAAGCATTACATGATTTGTCTATTCCCATTGGTATAAGCAAAAACCAAGCGGGTGAAACATCTTTAAAAATTCAAGGTAAAACGAGTCGTAAAATATCTGAATTGGCTCAATTAATGCCTGTTCAAGTTATTACGCCAGAAAGTTATTCCTTGTTTTTTGGTGGCCCAAAAGAGCGTAGAAAATTTCTCGATTTGGGATTGTTCCACGTGGAACATGACTTCTTTTATTTGTGGCAATCTTTTAACAAAGTACTAAAGCAACGGAATGCATTACTAAAGAGTAAGCCACGAGATTATTTTCAACAGATCAAGTTTTGGGATAAAGAATTTGTTAGACTAGCTGAACAAATAAATAATCTAAGAATCGCGTATATAAGTAGGTTTAAGCAGCAATTTTTTGATAAAATGTGTGCAGAATTAACGCTAGTAAGCGATTTACAAATTAACTTCAATGCGGGTTGGAAAGAGAGTGAAATGCTCTCAGAAGCTCTTGAGCAAAGCTTTGAGCGTGATGCCAAGCAAGGTTTCACAAGTAAAGGCCCGCATAAAGCTGATTTTAGTTTTAGCGTTTCTGGTAATAGCGTAGAAAATACATTTTCGCGCGGTCAATTGAAGCTATTGCTTTATGCGTTAAAAGTGACGCAAAATAGCTTAATTGAGTCAGAAACTAATAAGCAATCTATATTGCTAATAGATGACTTACCTTCAGAGTTAGGTGAAGATACAAAAGAAAAAGTGGGTCAACTTTTGACACACTGCGATTCACAACTTTTTATCTCATCGATTTTATCTGAAAGTATTTCTGCTGTGGTGGAACCCATGCAACGAGAACTAAAAATGTTCCACGTGAAACATGGCAACCTAATAACAAGATAAGTGGGATTAACCATGTCTGAGAATTACGATTCGTCGAGTATTAAAGTACTAAAAGGATTAGACGCAGTAAGAAAGCGTCCAGGAATGTATATAGGGGACACCGATGACGGTACAGGCTTACACCATATGGTGTTTGAGGTTGTTGATAACTCTATCGATGAAGCCTTAGCTGGTCATTGTGATGATATTTTTGTAACGATTCACTTAGACGGTTCTGTCTCTGTAAGAGATAACGGTCGTGGTATTCCTACGTCAATTCATGAAGAAGAAGGTGTATCAGCTGCCGAAGTTATTATGACGGTACTTCACGCTGGTGGTAAGTTCGATGATAACTCATATAAAGTATCTGGTGGCTTACACGGTGTAGGTGTATCAGTAGTAAATGCACTTTCTGAAAAACTACAACTAACTATTCGTCGAGAAGGAAAAATTCACCAACAAACTTACACTATGGGTGTGCCAGATGCACCATTAGCTGTGATTGGTGAAGCAAATGACACAGGTACTGAGTTACGTTTTTGGCCAAGTGGTGAAACGTTTACTGACCTGAATTTCCACTACGACATTTTAGCGAAGCGCTTACGTGAGCTTTCTTTCTTAAACTCAGGTGTAAGTATCATTCTTACTGATGAGCGTGAAGAAACTAAAACAGATCACTTTAAATACGAAGGTGGTATTCAAGCGTTCGTAGAATATCTAAACCGTAATAAAACACCTGTACATAAAAGTGTTTTCCACTTTACCCATGAGCGTGAAGAAGACGGTATTAGTGTAGAAGTTTCAATGCAGTGGAACGATGGTTTCCAAGAAAGCATTTACTGTTTCACAAACAATATTCCACAACGTGATGGTGGTACGCACTTAGCTGGCTTTAGAGCGGCATTAACGCGTACGCTAAATAACTACATGGAAAAAGAAGGCTTTAACAAAAAAGCGAAAACAACCAGCAACGCAACGGGTGATGATGCTCGTGAAGGCTTAACTGCAGTTGTAAGTGTTAAAGTTCCTGATCCTAAGTTCTCATCACAAACCAAGGATAAACTAGTATCAAGTGAAGTTAAGTCTGCTGTAGAACAAGCGATGGCAGAAAAACTAACAGAGTTCTTATTAGAAAACCCTGTTGATGCTAAAACGGTTGTAGGTAAAATCATTGATGCAGCACGTGCTCGTGAAGCAGCGCGTAAAGCACGTGAAATGACACGCCGTAAAGGTGCAATGGATTTAGCGGGTTTACCAGGTAAACTGGCAGACTGCCAAGAAAAAGATCCAGCTTTATCAGAACTATACATAGTGGAGGGTGACTCTGCAGGTGGTTCAGCTAAGCAGGGTCGTAACCGTAAAAACCAAGCTATCTTGCCACTAAAAGGTAAGATTCTTAACGTTGAAAAAGCACGCTTTGATAAGATGCTTTCTTCTCAAGAAGTAGCAACATTAATCACAGCGCTAGGTTGTGGTATTGGTCGTGATGAATATGACCCAGAAAAACTTCGTTATCATCGTATCATTATCATGACCGATGCGGACGTGGATGGTTCTCACATTCGTACATTATTGCTAACTTTCTTCTATCGTCAAATGCCAGAGATTGTAGAAAAAGGCTTTATCTATATTGCGCAACCACCACTTTATAAAGTGAAAAAAGGTAAGCAAGAACGCTACATTAAAGATGATCCAGCACTTGTTGATTACTTAACGTCATTGGCATTAAACAATGCTGCACTTTATACAAGTGAAGGTGCATCTGCACTTGAAGGCGAAGATTTAGAAAGAATCGTTCACGATTATCAAAATACAGTTAAAGTTATTGAGCGCTTAAAACGTAAATATCCAAATTCGGTTATGGAACGTTTAATCTATCAAAGCGAAATTACCGAAGCTGATTTAGCAGATGAAGCAAAAGTTAAAGAGTGGACTAAAACCCTTGTTGACGACTTAATTGCACGTGATGAAGATGCAACTATCTTCCACGCCGGCACTGAGCACGATACTGAGCGCAACATGTATTATCCTGTTGTGAATATTCGTCAGCATGGTGTGGATAAAGCTCATGTACTAAACCATGACTTCATTACATCGCGTGACTATAAACGCATTGCAGCAACGGGCGTAAACATTGCTAACATACTTGAAGAAGGTGCTTACATACAACGTGGTGAAAAAACATTAGCTGTTGATAACTTTGTGGATGCATTAGAGTGGTTAATCAATGAATCGAAGCGTGGCCTTTATATCCAACGCTATAAAGGATTGGGTGAAATGAACCCTGATCAGCTTTGGGAAACAACTATGGATCCAGCTGCACGACGCATGTTGAAAGTAACAATCGAAGATGCTGTTGCCGCTGACCAATTGTTTGCGACACTAATGGGTGACCAAGTTGAGCCTCGTCGTGATTTCATCGAAACGAACGCGCTACGTGTAGTTAACCTAGACGTATAAGCAAATAATGATATTTATAAGAAGGAGCCACATGGCTCCTTTTTTTATTACTGAAAAAGCACAAACTGCTTAAAACCTTACTGCACACAAGGTATACTGAGAGCAATTTTCAGACTAAACGCACCAGATACTATAAGCCAAATATGCAAAAATATGACGTTAAAACCTTTCAAGGTTTGATCCTGGCTTTACAGGACTATTGGGCACAGCAAGGCTGTGTGATTGCTCAACCACTGGATATGGAAGTGGGAGCAGGGACATTTCATCCGTTAACGTTCTTAAAGTCGATTGGCCCAGAGCCAATGTCGAGCGCGTATGTTCAACCATGCCGCCGTCCAACTGATGGTCGTTATGGTGAAAACCCGAACCGATTACAACACTACTACCAATTCCAAGTAGTATTAAAACCATCACCAGAGAACATCCAGGAGCTTTATTTAGGCTCTTTAGCTGCTGTAGGTATTGATACGCTAACTGACGAAGTTCGCTTTGTAGAAGACAACTGGGAATCACCTACATTAGGTGCTTGGGGTCTAGGTTGGGAAATCTGGCTAAACGGTATGGAAGTAACTCAATTCACTTATTTCCAACAAGTAGGTGGCTTAGAGTGCTCACCGGTTACGGGTGAAATCACATATGGTCTAGAGCGTTTAGCAATGTATATACAGGGCGTAGATAGCATCTATGATCTAGTATGGGCAGACGGTCCTATGGGACGTGTAACATACGGTGATGTGTTCCATCAAAACGAAGTAGAGCAGTCAGCTTATAACTTCGAACAAGCGGATGTTGAGTTCTTATTTGCACAGTTTGATCACTGTGAGAAAGAAAGTGAAAAGCTAATCGAAGCAGGCTTACCATTACCAGCTTATGAGCAAGTAATGAAAGCATCACATGCGTTTAACTTATTAGACGCTCGTCACGCTATCTCAGTAACAGAACGTCAACGTTATATCTTACGTGTTCGTGCTTTATCTAAAGCGTGTGCACAAAGTTACTATGATGCCCGTGAAGCACTTGGTTTCCCGCTTTGTAAGGATTAAGAATTAGCATGTCAGCAGAAAATTTATTAGTAGAAATTGGCACTGAAGAGTTGCCACCGAAAGCACTTCGTAAACTTGCTGAGTCATTTGCTGAGAACTTAACAGCAGAACTTGCAAGCTTAGAATTAGCACATCAAGGTGTTAACTGGTACGCATCTCCACGTCGTTTAGGTTTACGTGTAACAGCACTTGAAGCAAAGCAAAGTGACAAAGTAGTTGAAAAGCGTGGTCCTGCAGTAGCTGCCGCATTTGATGCCGATGGAAACCCAACTAAAGCAGCAATGGGTTGGGCACGTGGTTGTGGTATCGATGTAAGCGATGCAGAAACGATTGAAACAGATAAAGGTGCTTGGTTATTACATAAAGCACAGGTTGAAGGTCAAGCAACAACTTCGCTTATGAGCGATGCTGTAAACAAGGCACTTGCAAAATTACCTATCCCTAAACCAATGCGTTGGGGTGCGAGTAAAACGCAATTCATTCGTCCTGTACACACAGCAACCATTTTATTTGGTAGCACGCTAATCGAAGGTGAGATCCTTGGTAAGCAAGTTGGTAACCAATTACAAGGGCACCGATTCCATCATCCAGAAAAAGTAACAATCAACCACGCTGATGATGTGTTTGATGTTCTTAAGTCTGCGTATATTGTTGCTGACTTCGAAGCGCGTAAAGAGCAAATTCGTGAGCAGATTGAAGCAGCCGCAGCTGCTGTAAATGCAAAAGTAGCGATGGATGAAGACTTACTTGAAGAAGTAACATCGTTGGTTGAATGGCCAGTAACACTAACAGCAACATTCGAAGAAGCATTCTTAGACGTTCCTTCTGAAGCGCTTATTTATACTATGAAGGACGATCAAAAGTACTTCCCGTTATTAGATCAAGATGGCAACTTACTAAACAAGTTCCTATTTGTTTCTAATATCGAAAGTAAAGATCCAAGCGTAGTAATTGCGGGTAACGAAAAAGTTGTTCGTCCTCGTTTAGCCGATGCACAGTTCTTCTACGAAACAGATAAGAAGAAAACGCTAGAAAGCCGTTTAGAGTCGCTAGATACTGTTTTATTCCAAAAGCAACTTGGTACGCTGAAAGATAAATCTGAGCGTATTAGTGAGCTTGCAGGTTACATTGCTGAGCAATTAGGTGCCGATGCCGAGCTTGCTAAGCGTGCAGGTCTGTTAAGTAAAACAGACTTAATGACCGAAATGGTCATGGAATTTACCGACGTACAAGGTGTAATGGGTATGCATTACGCGCGTCACGACGGTGAAGCTGAAGAAGTTGCACTCGCGCAAAATGAACAATACATGCCTCGCTTCGCGGGTGATAACTTACCAACAAATGTGATCAGCTGTGCTGTCGCAATTGCTGATAAGTTTGATACGCTGGTGGGTATTTTCGGTATTGGTCAAGCGCCAAAAGGTGATAAAGACCCATTTGCACTTCGCCGTGCTGCAATTGGTGCACTTCGCATCATGGTTGAAAAATCATTACCGCTAGATATCTTAGACCTTGTTGCTAAATCACAAACGCTATTCGGTGAAAAGCTAACTAACCTTAACGTATCAACAGATGTGTTTGAGTTTATGCTAGGTCGTTTTCGTGCATGGTATCAAGATGAAGGTATCGAAGTTGATGTGATCCAAGCTGTACTAGCACGTCGTCCAACTAAACCTGTTGATTTCGATCGTCGTGTTAAAGCGGTAAGTCACTTCCGTACATTAGACGCAGCAGAAGCGCTTGCAGCAGCAAATAAACGTGTAAGCAATATCTTGGCTAAAAATGACATCACAACACAAGTTGATGTAAATGAGAGCCTATTAAGCGATGACGCAGAAAAAGTATTAGCGTCACACGTTGCTAAGTTTGCAACTGAGCTTGCACCTTTATATGCAAATGGCGATTACCAAGAAGCATTGTCACAACTTGCGGGTATTCGTGAGAGTGTTGATAACTTCTTCGATAACGTCATGGTAATGGCCGATGACGAAGCGGTTAAACAAAACCGTTTAGCATTATTAAGCCAACTAAGCCGTCTGTTTTTAGATATTGCTGATATTTCTGTACTTCAGAAGTAAGCAGTAGCCAATTAATAAAAGCCAGCTCAGTGCTGGCTTTTTTGTAGCATAAGGAACAGTAATGAAACGTATAATTACTTTAGCATTAGCAGGCTTATTAACTGCCTGTTCTAGCCAAATGCAAATGCCAAGCATTGACGATATTCTGCCAAGTAAAGACCTCGACCGTACTATGTATTTACGTGGTGACTTTACTCTATGGGATGCTGAGCCTCAGTATCAATTAGAGCAAGTTGCACCGGGTATATTCCAAACCGAAGTAAAGTTTTCAACACCTGGTAAGGTGTATGAATTCAAAGTAGCGGATGCAGATTTTAGCGAAGGCTATAACTGTGGTTACAGTGATATGGACCCAGCAGGGCAATCATTGGTTCTAGGCCAAGCTGCCAATGCCGACTGTAATACCATCTACAATTATTTCAGCTTTAAACCCGCTGCAAAAGGTGTGTATGTAGTGAGCTTTGATTACCGCAATAGTAATCAACCAAAAGTGACGGTAACTCGAAAGTAAAAGTTGGTAGGTTGGGTAGAGCGGAGCGATACCCAACGCACACTCACTTTGAAAGTTAGCTGGGGTATCTAACTCTGCAACGGATTATTGATCGGGAGTGTTCGATATATAGCAGCAGATAGGTATCTCTAACACGTTGGGTTTCGTTGCTCTCAACCCAACCTACGAGCTCGTTACAACCCTTTCTTCACTAAGTATCGATACGGTGCTTGCTCTACATCTTTTGCCACAAGTGTGTGATCCATAAAAGTACAAAAGCTTGGGATATCGCGGGTGGTTGATGGGTCGTCGGCGATAATAAGTAAGGTTTCGCCATCTTTCATTTTACGTACTGCGCCACGCACCATCATCACAGGTTCTGGACAACGAAGGCCAAGTGCATCTAATTGGTGATCGGGATTATCAAAACTCATGGCTGACCTTTTGGATGAAAGAGACGATTAATAAGCGGCTATTTTAACTTTCTATTGCCGCCAGTTTCAATAAGCGAAAGCAAAGCAAATAAAAAAGGCGCACTGAGCAAATCAGTGCGCCTTTTTATCACCAAGATGTTTGGTGTGAGCTCGTTATTCTACGCGCTCAAATACAGTTGCAATACCTTGGCCTAAACCAATACACATTGTTGCTAGACCGTATTTAGCGTTCTTGTCTTCCATTAGGTGAACAAGCGTTGTGCTAATACGTGAACCAGAACAACCAAGTGGGTGACCAAGTGCAATTGCACCACCATTTAGGTTAACTTTTTCATCTACCACATCCATCAGACCTAGGTCTTTTAACACTGGTAGAGATTGTGCTGCGAATGCTTCGTTAAGCTCTGCAACATCGATATCGTCAATAGTGATACCAGCTTGTTGAAGTGCTTTTTGCGATGCAGGAACAGGGCCATAACCCATGATTGATGGATCGCAACCTGCAACAGCCATTGCTTTAATACGCGCACGAATTGGTAAACCAAGTTCTTTAGCTTTCTCTTCGCTCATTACAAGCATGGCTGATGCGCCGTCAGAAAGAGCAGATGAAGTACCTGCAGTTACGCTACCTGATGCTGGATTGAATACTGGACGAAGTTGCGATAAACCTTCAACAGTTGTCTCAGGACGGATTACTTCATCGTCTTCAACTAAGATTAAAGAACCATCTGCATCGTGACCTTCCATTGGCAGGATTTCACGACGGAAACGACCTTCAACAGTTGCAGCGTGTGCACGTTGGTGTGAACGGTAAGCAAATTCGTCTTGTTGCTGGCGGCTAATGCCGTGCAGCGTTGCAAGGTATTCTGCTGTTAAACCCATTACGCCAGCAGCTTGTGCTACAGACGTTGATAAACCAGGGTGAAAATCATTACCGTGAGTCATAGGTACGTGACCCATGTGCTCAACACCACCAATGATATAGGTATCACCAGCGCCTGTCATAATTGCACGTGCCGCATCGTGTAACGCTTGCATTGATGAACCACATAAACGGTTAACTGTTACTGCTGGTACTGAGTGTGGGATACCGGCTAGTAGTGCTGCGTTACGAGCAATGTTAAAGCCTTGCTCTAAAGTTTGTTGTACACAGCCCCAGTAAATATCATCAATTGATGCTGGATCAACGGCTGGGTTACGGTCTAACAAGCCTTTCATTAAGTGAGCACTTAAATCTTCCGCACGCTTGTTTTTGAATACGCCGTTCTTTGAACGACCCATTGGTGTGCGGATACAATCTACGATTACTGGATTATTCATGTTTCTTATCCTTCCACCTTATAGAATACACGGCCTTCTTCGGCCCACTTGCGAGTTTCATCTGATACTTGGTAAATCGCACCTAAGTGAGCGTACTTGTCTGCTGTTGCAACAAAGTTCGCTAAACCTGTTTGATCTAAGTAACGGAATGCACCGCCTCTAAATGGAGGGAAACCAATGCCGTAAATTAGCGCCATATCAGCTTCTTGTGGTGACGCTACGATACCTTCTTGTAAACAAAGTAGCACTTCGTTGATCATAGGTACCATACAACGGTCGATGATTTCTTGTTTATCAAAATCTTTAGGTGCATCAGTGATAGCACTTAGTAGCTCAGTTGCTGTTGCATCTTGCGATTTTTTAAGACGACCGCGACGGTCAGGTGCATATTGGTAGAAACCAGCGCCATTTTTCTGACCAAAACGTTTTTCGTTTGCAAATACAGTTACTGGGTCTTTGTCTTGACGAGCCATACGCTCAGGGAAGCCGTCAGCCATTACGCCAGTGCAGTGGTAAGCTGTATCGATACCCACAACATCAAGCAGATAAGCAGGACCCATAGGCCAGCCAAATACGTTTTCCATCACTTTATCAACTTTTGCGAAGTCAGCACCTTCAACAACTAGTTTGCTGAAGCCTGCAAAGTAAGGGAATAGCACGCGGTTTACAAAGAAACCAGGGCAGTCGTTTACAACAATTGGTGATTTACCAAGTTTTAATGCGTAATCAACAACGGCATTAATTGTTGCTTCTGATGTTTTTTCACCACGAATGATTTCTACTAATGGCATTTTTGGCACTGGGTTAAAGAAGTGCATACCGCAGAAGTTTTCTGGTTTTTCAAGAGCAGACGCTAACTCATCAATACGAATAGTTGATGTGTTTGAAGTTAGGATAGTGCCCGCAGGTAAGTCTTTTTCAAGACCAGCAAGAACGGCTTGCTTAACTTTAGGGTTTTCAACAACCGCTTCAACAACGATATCAGCACCTTGTAGGTCTGCATCGTTTAGCGTTGGTTTGATTTTACCTAAAGTAGCAACCATCTTATCCATTGTCATGTGGCCACGTTGTACTTTTTTACCAAGTAGCTTAGATGCTTCGCCCATACCTAAATCAAGAGCATCTTGGTTGATGTCTTTCATGATAATAGGTGTGCCTTTATAAGCAGACTGATATGCAATACCGCCGCCCATAATACCTGCACCTAATACAGCAGCTTGTTTAATTTCAAGCTCACTGTGCTTAGCTTGCTTCTTCGCTTTACCTTTAATGTATTGGTCAGCTAAGAAAATACCGGTTTGCGCGGCAGCTTCGCTTGTTGCTGCAAGTTTAGCAAAGTTAGCGTTTTCAATAGCCATTGCTTCAGCGCGTTCACAGTTTGCAGCAGCTTTGATTGTTTTTACAGCCATAACAGGTGCTGGGTAATGACCTTTTGTCTGACCCATTACCATGCCTTCAGCCATCGCAAAGCTCATACCTTGCTCAACACGGTTCATTTTCAGTGGCTGTAATTTTACTTGTCGTTTTGCTTGCCAATCTAGCTTACCAGCGATGGCTTGCTCAAGTGTTGCAATACTTGACTCTAGAAGTTTGTCAGCACTAACTACTGCATCAAAAGCACCTACTTTTAAGGCATCAGCAGCGCGGTTTTCTTTACCTGTAGTGATCCATGTCATCGCATTATCAGCGCCAATAAGGCGTGGAAGGCGAACTGTACCACCAAAACCAGGCATGATGCCTAGTTTAACTTCAGGTAGGCCAATTTTAGCGTTAGAGCTAGCAACGCGGTAATCGGTAGCAAGTGCCCACTCACATCCACCGCCAAGCGCCATGCCGTTTACAGCACTTAGCGTTGGGAAAGGTAAATCTTCAATTGCATCAAAAACGTCAGTTGCATTTTTGATCCATGCAACAAGTTCTTCTTGAGGTTTAGTGAAAGTAGGTAAAAATTCGAAAATGTCGGCGCCGATAATGAAATGATCTTTATCGCTGGTGAACACCATGCCTTTGATATCTGAGTTTGTTGCCAATTCTTTTAATGCTAAAGCGCAATCTTGCAAGGTTTGCTGCGAAAGTTTGTTTACTGAGCCGTCAGCACAGAACTTAAACTCGGCGATGTTGTCCTTGATGAAAGCAACTTCAAATGAATCGCTTTTATATAACATTATTATTCTCCCTAGTTTATTAACTAAGACTGGTACGATGAGTTTGCATTTCAATCAGTGTGCTTGCTTTAAAATGAAAATGCAACGAAAAAATTACTACGCTTTATCGCGATTGATTAAAATATAGCTGGTTTGATGCTAAGGTGTAGTGGAACTTTTTTGTTAGTTATTCTTTAATTTTTGTTAAAGGTCATCATGAAAAAACAACTCCTTGGTTGGACGGCTGCCGCATTACTTTTTCCTTTTTTTGCAGCCGACGCCAACGATAAACATGACGCTTTCTTAAAAGCAGAAAAAAAGGCCCGTTACGGTGATTATCAAGACATGAAAGAGGCGGCAAATGGGCTTAATCACCCATTAAAGCCTTATGTTGAAATGGCTTATTGGCAGCGTAACCCAAGCCTTAAGCATCAAACTGAAATCGAAAACTTTTTAAACGTTTATCAAAATACGCCTTTAGAATGGCCTGTGCGAAAAACGTGGCTTGAGTACTTAAAACAGAATAATAAAAAAGCAGCGTATATTCGTAATTATCGAGAAACCAGTAATAACGAACTGACCTGCCCATATTTGAGTTTTCAATTAGATTTGGGTGCACCTGAAAAAGCTATTATGAATCAGGTGACTGATTTATGGGTGGTGGGAGATTCACAACCGAAAGAATGTGATCAGCTTTTTTCCTTATGGAAGAAAAAAGGCTACCAAACCCAGCAACGAGTTTGGCAACGCATTACATTAGCGGCTGAAGGTGGATCAGCAAGTTTAATTCCTTATTTAAAAACCTTACTTCCTCGCAATGAACAATATTTAGCTGATTTATATTTAACAGTGCGAAGAGACCCAAGTGCATCAGCTGGCTTATATCGATTTAAAAAGAAAACAGCCAAAGAGGGACAAATAGCACTTTATGGTGTGAAGCGTTTAGTTTGGCGAGATAAAGATTTAGCACTAAGGGCGTGGGAAAAACTCGATAAAATGTTCACCTATACGGATGAACAAAAAGCGGATGTGTATTACAGCTTTGCTTTATCGCTCGCTTCAAGTGGTCATAATCAAGCGCGTTTTTGGCTTAACAAAGTACCGAAAGAGCGGCAAACAAGTAAACTTATGCAATGGCAGCTTGCTAACATGCTTGAAAGACAAGATTGGTCAGGGATCGCTGCCTTTTTTACCGGTAAAGAAAATTTAAGTTTAGGGCAGCAATATTGGTTGGCATATAGCTTAAATCAGCGTGGCGAAGTCGAACGAGCTCGTGCCATTTGGCAAACAGTGGCAAAAGAGCGTGATTATTATGGGTTTTTAGCATCTGCTCGGTTAGGTATTCCTGTAAGCTTAAATAACAAAGGATTACAAGTAAGTGATCAACTCAAGCTTGAGGTTGCAAATGCACCTGGTTTTAAACGGGCTCGAGCGCTTTATGAGCTTGAACGTTTCACATCTGCGCGTCGTGAGTGGAATTATTTAACAGATACATCAACCAAAGAAGAAAAGCTCGCGGCTTCGATGCTCGCGGCAGAGCTTGACTGGTATGACAGCACTATTTATACCTTGGCACAAATAAAAGAATGGGATTATGTCGAGCTGCGCTTTCCATTTGCCTTTAAAAATATTTTTGAAAACTACAGTAATCGCAGTCATATAGATGTTGCGTGGAGTATTGCAATTTCACGACGTGAAAGTTCGTTTGCTCCTGATGCTCGCTCTCATGCCAATGCTTACGGTTTGATGCAATTGTTACCAAGTACAGCGAAATATATGAATAAAAGCGCTGTATCTCGAAAACAGTTATATCAACCGCGAACAAATATTCGTTTAGGTAGTCAATATCTACAGTATTTGAAAAAGAAAAATCATGGCAATGAGATCTTAGCTACGGCTTCTTATAATGCGGGTTATCATAGAATTAAGCGCTGGATACCAGAGCAAGCAATGCCAGCAGAGTTATGGATAGAGTTAATTCCTTACACAGAAACGCGCAACTATGTAAAAAATGTTTTTGCGTATAGGCAGGTATACCATACGCGTCTTGGTCGAGATGGTAATGTATTGGCGCCAATTCTTGATATGACTATGGGTGGTTAGTTTATATATGTTGCTAAATTGCCTCTGTTGGGGGATATAGCCGACTATGATAGACTGACAACAAGTTAAATTTACTAAAATGGGTTTACTATGGATAAATTAGCGGTGTTATACGCCGAACACATTGCAACCTTACAACAGCGTACTCGAACTATTACAGAGCGTGAAGGTTTAGAAGGGTTGGTGATTCACTCAGGTCAAGCTAAGCGCCAGTTTTTAGATGACATGTATTATCCGTTTAAAGTGAATCCACAATTTAAAGCCTGGTTACCGGTGATTGATAATCCACACTGCTGGATTGTGGTGGATGGTACAGCAAAACCTAAATTAATCTTTTATCGTCCTGTTGATTTTTGGCACAAGGTACCCGATGAGCCTCGTGATTTTTGGGCTGAGTATTTTGATATTGAATTGTTAGTTCAGCCAGATCAGGTAGAGAAACTGCTTCCTTACGACAAGGCTAAATTTGCCTATATCGGTGAATATTTAGAGGTTGCTCAAGCGCTGGGCTTTAGCATTATGAACCCTGAGCCAGTAATGAACTACTTGCATTACAATCGTGCTTATAAAACGCAATACGAACTTGAGTGTTTGCGTCAAGCCAACCGTATCGCAGTAGAGGGTCACAAAGCAGCACGCGATACTTTCTTTGCTGGTGGTTCAGAGTTTGATATTCAGCAAGCTTATCTCATGGCAACGCGTCAGAGTGAAAACGAAATGCCATACGGCAATATTGTTGCGCTTAATGAAAACTGTGCGATTTTGCATTACACCCATTTTGAGCCTCAAGCACCGCAAAGCCATCGTTCTTTCTTAATTGATGCGGGTGCTAACTTTAATGGTTATGCGGCAGACATCACGCGTACCTATGATTTTAAAAAGTCAGGCGAATTTAGTGACTTAATCAAGGTAATGACTGAACATCAAATTGCTTTAGGTAAGTCTTTAAAGCCAGGTTTGTTATATGGCGAACTGCATTTAGATTGTCATCAACGTGTAGCACAAGTACTGAGCGACTTTAATATTGTGAAGTTACCAGCTGCTGAGATTGTTGAGCGTGGTATTACTTCAACCTTCTTCCCACATGGTCTTGGTCATCATTTAGGCTTGCAAGTTCATGATATGGGCGGCTTTATGGCCGATGATAAGGGGACGCATCAGGCACCGCCAGAGGGTCATCCTTTCCTTCGTTGTACTCGTTTAATCGAGAAAAACCAAGTGTTTACAATTGAACCAGGTTTATACTTCATCGAATCATTACTTGGTGACCTTGCGCAAACTGATAACAAGCAATTCATTAACTGGGAAAAAGTTGAAGAGTTCAAGCCATTTGGCGGTATCCGTATTGAAGATAACATTATCGTTCATGAAGATAGCTTAGAAAACATGACCCGTGATCTACACTTAGATTAATCGTTACATGTTAGTGAATGTCGGGGCCGCTTGGCCCCATTTTTTTAGATAAACAATTATGTCTGAATATCAATATCCGGCTGAGCCGGTTTTTTACCAAGAAGAAATTAAAAAAAGCACCTTTATTGTGCATATTGCCCACACCCCAGATCTAGCGGCTGCAAAAGCCTTTATTAAAGAAATCCAAGATAAATACAGTGATGCACGACATAATTGTTGGGCGCATGTTGCAGGCAACCCAGGGGGTAGTCATGTTTATGGTTTTTCGGATGATGGAGAGCCAAATGGCACTGCCGGCAAGCCCATGCTTAATGTGTTAACTGGATCGGGTATCGGTGAAATAACGGCGGTAGTAACACGTTATTTTGGTGGTATTAAGCTTGGTACAGGCGGTCTAGTACGTGCTTATGGCGGTAGTTTAAATAATGCTATGCGTGAGCTTAAAACCATCACGAAAGTTCCGAGTATTGAGTTAATTGGCCACAGTGACTACAGCGCACAAGGGGCAATAGAGCAGTTACTAAAAAGTAAATATCAAGTGCTTAATATTGATAAGCAATTTGCTGAAAACATTACTTGGCAAATAGAGATTGATAGTCGGCAAGCTGAGCAAGCCATTAATGATGTGCATGAGCTTACTCATGGAGCAGTGGTGCTAAAACTCAGAAAAGTTTGAAATGTAAAAATAATACATTCCGTTTACTTACAATTAAGCCTATAAGACAATAAACTGTATTAGCTAAATCAATTAAATAAGAAAGCGATACGCCTCGATGCAATTTCGTACCATAATTAAAATTCTCGGCCAACTTGTGGCACTATTTAGTATCACCATGGTGCCACCGGCACTGGTGTCTTTAATTTATAAAGACGGTGGTGGTGTGCCATTCGTTCTTGCTTTCATCTTTAGTGTTGTGATTGGTTTGGCGGCTTACTATCCGAACCGTCATGAGCATGGTGATCTAAAAGCCCGAGAAGGCTTCTTGATTGTGGTTTTGTTCTGGCTGGTACTAGGTACCTTCGCAGCGGTGCCTTTAGTGTTCTTACAAGAGCCCAACCTCTCCTTAGCTGACTCCGTATTTGAAGCCTTTTCAGGGCTAACAACCACAGGTGCAACGGTACTAACCGGAATTGAATACCTGCCTAAGTCTGTACTCTTTTATCGCCAACAATTGCAGTGGTTAGGTGGTATGGGGATCATCGTACTCGCGGTCGCGGTACTGCCTATGCTAGGGGTCGGTGGTATGCAGTTATATCGTGCAGAAACCCCAGGACCTGTTAAAGACTCTAAAATGACGCCGCGTATTGCCGATACAGCAAAGCATCTTTGGTATATTTATGTATCGCTAACAATTGCCTGTACTTTAGCGTACTGGGCTGCGGGTATGGATTGGTTTGATGCGATTTGTCATGCGTTCTCTACTATTGCGATTGGTGGCTTTTCTACTTATGACGCGTCAATGGGGCAGTTCGATAGCCCTGTCATTAATTTTATTTGTGTGGTGTTTTTGCTTATTGCAGCAATTAACTTCTCACTTCACTATGCGGCGGTATCATCACGCAGTATTCGTGTTTATTTACGCGACCCTGAATTTAAAGTGTTCTTACTCATTCAATTAGCATTGGTGATTGTCTGTTTTACGGTATTGTCATCGAATAACATTTATGCCGATGGTGATGAGACTCTCGACCAAGCTATGTTCCAAGCGGTATCAATGAGTACCACCGCGGGCTTTGCTACCGATAATTTTTCGGCATGGCCTTTGTTTTTACCTATTCTACTTATCTTTTC
Organism: Pseudoalteromonas thalassia; assembly: GCF_049257215.1. Lineage (NCBI taxonomy): Bacteria > Pseudomonadati > Pseudomonadota > Gammaproteobacteria > Alteromonadales > Pseudoalteromonadaceae > Pseudoalteromonas > Pseudoalteromonas thalassia. The sequence continues at coordinate 16,936 of NZ_JBMMUE010000022.1, read as the reverse complement.
AAGCTTTATTGGTGGCTGTGCAGGTTCTACTGGCGGCGGCATGAAAGTAGTACGTGTGTTCTTACTTTATTTACAAGGTATTCGCGAGCTAAATCGACTTGTGCATCCTAGGGCTATTTACTCTATTAAACTGGGCCGAAAAGCGTTGCCCGATAAAGTAGTCGAAGCCGTTTGGGGGTTCTTTTCTGCCTATGCTTTGGTGTTTGTGATCATCATGCTGGCATTGATGGGGACGGGTATGGACAATATAAGTGCATTCTCTGCAACGGCCGCGTGTCTAAATAACTTAGGCCCAGGGTTAGGTGAAGTTGCTGCGCATTATGGTGCCATTTCAGATTCAGCCAAATGGCTATTAACGATAGCTATGGTGTTTGGTCGTCTAGAAATATTTACCTTGTTAGTGTTATTTACTCCAACCTTCTGGCGTGGATAAAACGAGTATGTGATTTTCTGTTAGTGGAGGCGAAACAATGCCGAAGACACAAAAACAAATTAATCTTGAAAAACTGGGCTGCATTCCTGCTGGTAGTTTGGTTGATATTGAAATCACCACACCAACTGATAGTAAACGCGTAAAAACAGAGTTTATTGGTTTGTTAAATGATCAATATATAATCTTAAATTACCCATCTATAAAGCGGATAGCGAATGCACATGAATACATTAAAGATGCTGTAATGATTATAATACGTGCTGTACTTGAGACGGGTGGTGGTCAAGTCATTGCGTTTCGTCAGCAGGTTAGTGCAATTTCATCGCATCCTCATCGCTTAATTTTTCTAAACTTTCCACAGCAAGTGCAGCTTTATAGTTTAAGAAGTGAAACGCGAATTCCCACACTATTTTCTGCAAACTTACTGATCAAAGAGCAAACACTCGAAGGCCTCATTAAAGATATTTCTCTCACTGGCGTGCAGTTTGATATCGACAGTAAAGAAGACTTGAGCCAGCTCAAAGGGCAAGAGTGTAAGGTTGTGCTAAGTAAACGGGAGTTTAATGGCACTGTATGTCGAGTACGTAAAAGAGCGGCAGGTTTTATTTTAGGTATTCAGTTAGATTCGAGTAAAGATGAAATGAAAGGCTTTATGAAAGAACATTTAATCGACTTGTCTGTACTTGAAAAATAGCAGAAGTCGCCATTTTGCAACAAAGTGGCGACTTTTCATGTTTTTATCCTGCCAACACCTAAATTAATTCATAATAAATTTAAATTTACCTTAAAAATCAATATTTTGAATGTGGTTTTTATTTTCGTTTTTTTATTTTAATTTCTTCGTTCAGATTGAGTTTATATTCAAACTCAGAAAATTTTGCTTTTCTGATCCTGTATTACACCCACTGTCTCCATTTTAAATCTTATAAGTAATTGATTTTAAATGATGTAAAAAAACTACCATTCACTCTGTTGCAAAATAGCAACAAAAAAATCGACTAATTTTTATTAAAAACCATGTTTTAACGTAAAAGCTATTGATTTTTATGGCTTTTTAAACATTGGCATCGAAGTTGAAATAGTCCTAGCGAACACAGAGAAAAACTGATTCAGGAATATATCCTTTATCAAAGTTGAGACAACATTGAAGGAATAGTGATTATGAAAACATTACATAAAACTTTAGCACTGGTAGCTCTAGCAACATCTTCAGCAGCGTTTGCTGCAGATTTTGACACATTAGATGTTAATGGTGATGGCGCTATCAGCAAAAGTGAAGCATCTGTAAGTGAAGCACTAATGAGTCAATTTAAAGATCTAGATACAGATGGTAACGGTGAGCTTTCTAAAGAAGAGTATTCAAAAGCTTAATTTCATTGTAAGGACACACTGAAAAGGACTTTCTAACTCAGACAACACACTTTGAAGGAATGACATTATGAACACAGTAAATAAAACACTTGCACTTATGGCACTAGTATCTTCATCAGCAGCATTTGCGATGAGTGATTTCGATACCCTAGACGTTGATGGCGATGGTGTAATCAGCCAAAGCGAAGCGTCTGTTGATGCAGAGTTAATGAGCAAATTCAGTGAACTAGACACTGACGGTAACGGCGAGTTATCGAAACAAGAGTTCTCAAAAGCTTAATGCAATTAAATAACAGTTTACTTAGCTGATCAGTTCTGTGCTGCCAAAGACAGCCTAAATGGATAAGGGAATCCATGAAAAAGGACAATACCGGAAGTGCGATCAGCTAACACTTAATATTGAAGGAATATGATTATGAAAACAGTTAATAAAACCTTAGCACTTATTGCACTTGTATCTTCATCGGCAGCATTTGCAGCAACAGACTTTGATACCTTAGATGTAGACGGTAACGGCGTGATCAGCAAAAGCGAAGCGGCCGTTGATGCAAACATCATGTCGCAGTTCAAAACATTAGATGTTGATGGCGACGGCGTTCTTACAGAAGCAGAGTTTGCAAATGCAGAATAATTGATACTTGTACTTATTTGTACAAGTTGTTATTACTCAGTTTCCACTAAACAGGGATCTCAGAAACGGATTTCACTCTTTTCAAATTTTGAGGTAGTTATCATGAAACAGTTAAGCACAACAATCGCAATTTTAGCATTAGCAATATCATCAGCAGCTTTTGCACAGGGCGTAAGCTTTGCAACATTTGATACTGACGGCGATGGTGTGATCAGTAAAGAAGAAGCATCTGCAAATACACAGCTTGAAAAGTTATTCCCAGAGCTAGACAGCGATGGTAATGGCGAACTATCAAAAGAAGAGTTCGCTCAAATCCAATAGAATCTTTTAGAAAAGTTAGGTACTTTCACTTCAAGAGTCGTAAAGCAGCTGTGATGGCTGCTTTTTTCGTTTATAAGCTTTTACTTACAAGAAGATAGCACTGACTTGGAACAGCTTTTCAACAACCGTAATGTGCTTTTTATCAATCAAGAACATGATTACGTGGTCACCAGACTGAATAACCGTATCGTCATGGGCAATCAGTACGTCGTCGTTACGTACTATTGCGCCAATAGTCGTACCTGCGGGTAGTTTGATATCAGCAATTGCTCGGCCAACAACTTTAGAAGTATGCTCATCACCATGAGCAACCGCTTCAATGGCTTCTGCTGCGCCTTTACGCAATGAATAAACATTAACGATGTCACCACGACGAACGTGTGTTAGCAGCGCCGAGATGGTTGCTTGCTGAGGCGAAATAGCAATATCAATTTCACCACCTTGTACTAAGTCGACATAAGCACCACGCTGAATAAGCACCATGGTCTTTTGTGCGCCCATACGCTTTGCCAGCATCGCAGACATAATATTTGCTTCATCGTCGTTAGTTACCGCAATGAACACATCAACCTGCTCGATATGTTCTTCTGATAACAGCTCTTGATCAGAGGCATCGCCACAAAACACCACGGTGTTATCAAGCATTTCGGATAACTGCGCAGCTCGCTCTTTATTCCGCTCAAGTAATTTAACACTGTGATTTTTCTCGAGTGAACGAGCAAGTCCTGCACCGATGTTACCACCACCGGCAATCATGATCTTTTTGTATGAACGTTCGAGCTTTTGCAGCTCATTCATTACCGCTCGAATATGCTTGGTTGCAGCGATAAAGAACACTTCATCGTCCGCTTCGATAACGGTTGTGCCAAGCGGTTTAATTGCTTTACCTTGACGATAAATAGCCGCTACGCGAGTTTCGACATTCGGAATGTGTTCTTTCAAGGCTGAAAGAGCATAACCAACCAGTAAACCGCCGTAATACGCTTTCACCGCAACTAGCGATAACATGCCATCGGCAAATTGTAATACCTGTAAAGCGCCCGGATAATCGATTAAGCGACGAATATACTTAGTAACCAACGCTTCAGGCGCAATATAGTGATCAACAGGTAAGTCATCGTTATGGAATAGCTTTTCGCGATACTTTAAGTATTGCTCTGAGCGAATTCGGGCTATTTTGGTTGGAGTGTTAAAAATACTATAAGCGACTTGGCAAGCGACCATGTTCACTTCGTCAGAACTGGTTACGGCAATAATCATATCGGCGTCTTCTGCACCTGCACGGCGCAATACATCGGGATGCGCACTGTGGCCAGTAACACCTTGTAAGTCGTACTTGTCTTGTAACTCTCGCAAACGGTTACCGTCGATATCGACAACGGTGATCTCATTTTGCTCACCAACGAGGTTTTCTGCCAATGTGCCACCAACTTGTCCGGCACCGAGTATGATTATTTTCATAGCGTGTTCTTATTAGTGTTTTTTAACTAGCTTTGCATAGTAGAAACCGTCACTTTCACCAGGCAATAATTGCAGGCCAGGTAAAGTAGGGGTGTCGTTTTCATGCAGAGGTACATGTTCAGCACTTTGATTATTAGCAAGGAACTTAGCAACTTGTTGTTGGTTCTCTTGCGGTAATACAGAGCAGGTCGCGTAAACTAACGTACCACCAGGCTTAAGTAGTGGCCAGATGCTATTGAGGATATCGCCTTGTAAATTTGCCAGCTCTTCAATATCAGATGCACGTCGTAACCACTTAATATCAGGATGACGACGAATTACACCTGTTGCTGAGCAAGGCACATCAAGTAATATACGATCGAATTGCTGCTCATCCCACCAAATATGTGGTTGTGAAGCATCAGCACATTGTAGATCGGCAGTTAAACCAATGCGTACAAGATTTTGTTTAACGCGTTCAAGACGTTCGCTATCGCTATCAAGTGCTAATACGTCGGCATCGGCAAGCTCTAGAATATGGCAGGTTTTGCCACCAGGGGCCGCGCACGCATCTAAAATAACATCATCATTTTGTGGCTCAAGAAAACGTGCCGCTAACTGAGCTGCCGCATCTTGCACTGAGCAGGCACCGGTATCAAATTCTGGCAGTGCGTATACATCACACGGTTTTGCGAGTTTAATTCCATCAGGAAAGTCAGGATTTAAGGTGTGCTCAATATCATTGGCTTTAAGCATCTCGCTGTATTCTTGAGTGCTGTATTGCGCTTGGTTTACACGTAACCACATAGGTGCTTGTTGTTGGTTGGCTTCAAGGATCTCTTGCCAGTTGTCTGGGTAAGCCGCAGTTAGTTGTTTGATAAACCAACCTGGGTGGTTAAATTTGCAAACAGGAATTTGCTGCGCTTTTTCTTCAAGCTCTGCTTGTTCACGTTGAAAACTACGTAAAATCGCGTTGATCAGGCCTTTTAAACCTAGTGCGCGCATTTGCTGAAGTGCATTTACTGTTTCGCTAATAGCCGCATGAGGCGGCACACGCATATGTTGAAGTTGGTAAATACCCACATACAACAAAAACTGGAAAATACGGCGCTTACCTTTTAAGGGTTGATCTAAAAGTTGCTGGCAATAATTCTCTAAACTAGGTAAATAGCGCAGCACACCGTAGCAAATTTGTTGTAAAAGGGCCTTGTCTTTAGGCGATAAACCTTGGCTGGCAAAAGGTAGCTCTTGATTTAATGATGCACCTTTATCAACTACGTTATAGAGAGTCTCAGCAGCGAGTGCTCTTACATTACTCATTGTTTTGGCCTAATGTTGTACCCGGTTCAACCCAATCACTGCGGCCATTTAAGAAATCGCTCACTGCCATTGGCTTTTTACCTTGCGGTTGAAGAAGGGTGATTTTAAGTGCATCTTGCCCGCAGGCGACTGTAATGCCTTGTTTATCAGCAGCGATGATTTTACCTGCCTGTGCACTTTGTGTTACCACTTCAGCTTGCCAAATCTTTACTGTTTGCCCAGCCATTTCGGTAAAGCAAACTGGCCAAGGGTTAAAGGCACGGATATTACGCTCAATTTGCGCAGCATCCATTGACCAATCAATATTAGCCTCGTCTTTTGAAAGCTTCTTGGCGTAATTTGCCTGTGCGTCATCTTGCTTTTCTGCTGTGATTTCACCTGCAGCAAGATGATTAATCGTGCTGATCAGTGCATCTGGACCAAGCGCAGCCAGCTTATCGTATAAAGAGCTACTGGTTTCTGTGCTATCAATCGGGCAGCGGCTGATGTGCAGCATGTCACCGGTATCTAAGCCTTCATCCATTTGCATTATTGTTACACCGGTTTCATTATCGCCAGCCCAAATAGCACGTTGAATCGGTGCTGCACCACGCCAGCGCGGTAAAATAGAACCATGCACATTTAAACAGCCTAAGCGTGGCGCGTCTAAAATTGCTTTTGGTAATAATAAGCCGTATGCCACCACAATCATGATGTCTGCGTTTAGGCTTGTAAGCTCTGCAAGCGCTTCAGCTGATTTTAACGATTGCGGTTGAAATACAGGTAAGTTATGAGCAAGTGCTAGCTCTTTAACTTCACTGGCTTTAAGCTTTTTACCGCGGCCCGCAGGGCGATCAGGTTGGCTATAAACACCAACAACGTCGTGCTCTGAGTCGATCAATGCTTGTAAATGGCGCGCAGCAAAATCTGGCGTACCAGCAAAAATAATGCGTAATGGTTGTGTCACAGAAATTCCTATTGATTAACTTATTGTTTTGCAGCCAGCTTTGCTTCTTTTTCAAGCTTTTTACGGATACGTTGGCGCTTTAAAGGCGATAGATAATCAATAAATAGGGTGCCTTTAAGGTGATCAAGCTCGTGCTGAATACAAATAGCTAATAGCTCGTCAGCATCTAGGCTGAACTCTTCACCATTTTCATTTAGCGCTTTTACAGTTACTGTCTCTGCGCGGTCAACTTTTGCATATGAATAAGGCACTGACAAACAGCCTTCTTCACTTACCGTTGAGCCATCTTTCTTGGTGATTTCTGGGTTAATTAATACTAACGGTTGGTCGCGCTCTTCTGATACATCGATCACCACAATTCGCTGGTGGATATCTACTTGCGTTGCAGCTAAGCCGATACCGTTTTCGTCATACATTGTTTCAAGCATGTCTTTGACAATTTGACGAACTTCATCGTTTACTTCTGGTACTTCTTTCGCGATTGTACGTAAACGCTCATCCGGAAATCTCAAAACTTCTAACCTAGCCATAGTTACCTTTTACACTTGTGATTCATTTAGGGTATTGTATGCTCTTATTTTAGCCATTCGTGTTCACCTTTAACAGGTTTTGGTTGATAATAATCAAAAAACAACTCAAGGAAGCCAAATGAGATACTCACTAGTTGCGGCTTTGCTAGCCATTAGCTGTGCTTTTCCAGCAGCTGCTGATGTGTTAACGATCAAAAAAGACGCTCCAAAACAATATATTGTAAAGAAAGGTGATACACTTTGGGATATTTCAGGTGTGTATCTTGACCAGCCATGGCAATGGCCTGATTTGTGGCAAATGAATCCGCAAATCGCGAATCCTCACCTTATTTATCCGGGGGATGCGCTTTCTTTAATTTACGATAAAGATGGTAATCCTCGTTTGGTTAAAAATGCACGCTATAAAAAGCTGTCTCCTGAAGGGCGAATTACGCCGAAAGGTAAGCAAGCCGTCCCTACATTACCACTTGAGTTGTTGCGTCCATACCTCACTTATCAGCAAGCTATTAGTACAGATGGTATCGCCGAACAGCCATATGTGCTTGGTGCTAGCGTCAATACAAAAATGAACACCATGGGGCATGTTTTATATGTTAAAGGCGATCTGCATCTTAACGAGGCATATGGTGTGTACCGCCAAGGTGATAAGTTGGTTGATCCTGAATCTAAAGACGTTTTGGCACACAAAGCTGAGTTAGTTGCTATTGTACGCGCATTCAGAAGTGGAGATGTTGCTAATGGGGTGCCTGCCTCAGTTAAAGTTGAGTTAGTTAAACAAGAAATAAAACCACACGATTTCTTGATGCCCGCTATGGAAGGGCAAATGTTACCTGCATACTTCACTATGAAACGCCCAGATACGACAATGAATGGCACGATTATCGCGTCAGCCAATGAGTTGCGTGAATTTAGTACCATGGATATTGTGGTACTAAACTTGGGCGCCGATAAAGTTGAACCTGGTTTTGTGCTAGATATTCAGCGCCAATCACCAGAAGTTTTTGATGGTCGAGAGGGCCCACGTTATCGCGAAGACTCTAGCAGTCTTGAAAAACTAATTTCAGATACAAATGAGTTTTTTGGTATTGAAAGCGATGAAGACAGTAATGTATGGCATATGCCAAAGGAAAAAGTGGGTGAGTTAATGGTGTTTAAAGTATATGACAACGTTAGCTACGCATTAATAGTAAAAAACCAGCATCCAATTCGAGTTGGGGATTATGCAGTTCTAAACTAACTCACAATCTGGAGGCTCTAAGGAGGGAGCATGGTACAGGTTTCAGGCAAGCTATCCCATTGGCTTGCCTTTTATTTATGTAAAGGCCTAGGGATCAAAAGCCTTATAGCATTAAGTCAAAAGCATCCGCTTAGTGAGTTATTTTCACTCACTAGCCTACAGTTACAGCAGCTTGGTTTATCGCAGGCGCAAGCTGATAATTTAGTAAATACTGACTGGCAGTTAGTGGCTCACCATGAAACACAAATTGAGCAGTTGCAAATTAAGGTTGTGAGTTACTTTGATGACGATTATCCGCCGTTACTTAAACAAATAGCGAGTGCACCTTTATTACTGTTTTGTTTAGGTAACACGGATCTACTGCTGTCACCGCAAATAGCTATTGTTGGTAGCCGTAATGCTACACCAATAGGTCTTGAAATAGCCGCAGAGTTTGCTCATCAACTTTCACTGGCTGGCATGACAATTACCTCTGGAATGGCTATGGGTATTGATAGTGCGGCGCATAAAGGTGCATTAGCCGGTACCGGCAACACAATTGCTGTGCTTGGAACAGGAATTGATATTGCCTACCCCAAACGAAATAAATTGTTGATTAAACAGGTGGCTGAACGTGGTTTATTAGTGTCGGAGTTCTTACCTGGCACGGCAGCTAGTGCTACTAATTTTCCACGTCGAAACCGTATTATCTCCGGCCTTTCTTTAGGTGTACTTATAGTCGAGGCGCAGATAAAAAGTGGTTCACTTGTTACCGTACGCTATGCGTTAGAGCAAAATAAAGAAGTCTTTGCAGTACCGGGATCAATTAAAAGTCCTTTGTCTGAAGCGAGCCACTTTTTGATTAAGCAAGGAGCTAAACTCACAGAAAATATAAGTGATATTCTTGATGAAGTGAGCTTTTTCTGTGAAAACAGTCTATATAGTATAGAACAGCCTAGTGCAAATGAGCCTAACTGTCCTGTCTTCAACAGTATCGGGTATGAGGTCACAAGTGTTGATCAAATAACGCAGCGTAGCCAATTACCAGTCGATGAAGTACAAGCTCGGTTGCTTGACCTAGAACTTGCCGATAAAGTTGAGCGAGTGCTAGACGGTTATATAAGACTTGGAGGACATAAATATGTTTGACATCCTCATGTATCTTTTTGAAAACTACATTCATAGCGAAGCTGAAATCTTTACAGAAGAGAACGAGCTTACTGATGAGTTAGTTCGTGCAGGTTTTAATAAGCCCGAAATTTACAAAGCACTTGATTGGTTAGAGCAGCTAGCTGATCTGCAACAAAGTGATATATATCCGTATCTAAATGCACAGCCGCAGCATGCAATGCGTATTTACACTGATAGTGAGTGTCAAATGCTGAGCGTTGAGTGTCGTGGATTTTTAATGTTTATAGAGCAAATCGGTGTTATCAACACCGTTACTCGAGAAATGGTCATTGATAGACTTTGCGCTCTAGATAAGCCATTTATTTCTTTGGAAGATCTAAAGTGGGTAGTGTTAATGGTGCTATTTAATGTGCCAGGTTCAGAGCAAGCTTATGCGCAAATGGAAGACTTAATATTTGACGAACCAGCCGACGTCTTACACTGAGTAGACTTTGCTTGTATCTTTGTTGAGTTTGGGTATATTAGGCGAAAATTAGCCAACCCCACAGGAATCTTATGAGTAAAATCGACCATTCTCTTTTTTCTGCAGATAAACATGCATTAGAAAAAGAGTATGAGGTTTGCCCTAAATGCGGTTCTGAGTTGGTTATGCGCAACTCAAAGTCAGGACCGTTTTTAGGCTGTGCCAGTTACCCAAAGTGTGACTACATTCGCCCATTAGCACATCATGATAGCCAACAGATAAAAGTCCTTGAAGACAGTGCCTGTCCTGAGTGTGGCAAGCCATTGGTAATTAAAAATGGTCGCTATGGCATGTTTATAGGCTGCACAGGCTATCCAGATTGTCATTATATTGCTCATGATGAAGAGCCCGATGATGCACCAGTATTGCCAGCATGCCCAAAGTGCAAAAAAGGCCAACTCGTTGCGCGTAGTAATAAGTTTGGCAAAACCTTTTATTCTTGTGATTGCTATCCACGCTGTAAATACACATTAAATCATAAACCCGTTGCAAAGCCTTGCCCAGCTTGCCAATGGCCAATTATGACTGAAAAGAAAACTGCCTCAGGTGTTGTGCTACAATGCCCGCAGAAGTCGTGTATGCATAAGTTAGTTGAATCTTAATACACTTGTTATTCGCATATTGAGGAGAGTTCCGTTGTCTGAACCTGTTGCACAACCTGCCAGTGCTATTGATGCTTTGCAACAAGGCGGTGTAATTGTATATCCAACCGAAGCTGTATTTGGTCTTGGTTGCGATCCTGATGATCAAGCTGCGGTTGAAAAGCTATTAGCTATTAAACAGCGCCCAGTTGAAAAAGGCTTAATTTTAATTGCTGATAACTATGGTCAGTTATTAAAGTATGTTGATGATGCCAAAATCCCAATGGATAAGCGTGCAGATATATTCTCGCAATGGCCAGGTGCGATTACCTGGGTGATGCCAGCAGCAAAAGAAACGCCAAAGTGGTTAACAGGTCAGTTTGATACTATTGCGGTACGTGTAACTGATCATCCAACAGTAAAAGCCCTGTGCCAACAATTTGGTAAACCGCTTGTTTCTACAAGTGCAAATTTAACTGGCCAGCCTACAGTTATGAGTATTGAACAGGCAAAAGCAGAGTTTACTGATATGGTTGACTTCTACGTAGATGAGCCCCTCGGCGGTAACACTCAACCAAGCGTGATCAAAGACGCAGCGACCGGCAAAGTATTTAGAGGATAAACATGCAAAGCGAGCTACTCGAACAAGTTAAAACCTATTTAATGGCCTTACAAGACACAATTTGTCAGGGCCTCGAAAGTGCCGATGGCAAAGCAAAGTTTGTTGAAGATAATTGGCAACGTGCAGAAGGCGGTGGTGGCCGTACTCGTGTTATCCAAGGTGGCAATGTCATTGAACAGGGCGGGGTAAACTATTCGCATGTGTTTGGTGCTTCAATGCCAGCCTCTGCAACAGCACATCGTCCTGAGCTCGCTGGTCGTAGTTTTCATGCGTGTGGTGTGTCATTAGTGATCCACCCTAATAACCCTCATATTCCGACTAGCCATGCCAACGTACGATTCTTCATTGCCGAAAAAGAAGGCGAAGAGCCAATTTGGTGGTTTGGTGGCGGTTTTGATTTAACCCCTTATTACCCTGTATTTGAAGATGTACAACACTGGCATCAGGTGGCAAGCGATTTATGTCAGCCATTTGGTACAGAGGTTTACGACAAATATAAAACGTGGTGTGATGATTACTTTTATTTAAAACACCGTGGTGAAACTCGTGGTGTTGGTGGCTTATTCTTTGATGATTTAAATGAGCTTGGCTTTGAGCAAAGCTTTGCCTTTATGCAAGCGGTAGGAAATGGTTATTTAGACGCTTACCTACCCATTATTGAGCGCCGCAAAGACACACCAACAACTGAGCAACAACGCGATTTCCAACTGTATCGTCGTGGTCGTTATGTTGAGTTTAACCTTGTTTGGGACCGCGGAACATTATTTGGCTTACAAACCGGTGGGCGTACTGAGTCTATCTTAATGTCGATGCCGCCATTGGCACGTTGGGAATATAACTATGTACCAGCTGCAGACAGCCCTGAGGCTAAGCTGTATCAGTACTATTTACGCCCACAAGATTGGTTAAATACACAAGAGTCAGACCTAGTTGCACGTCAGTGGCAGCTTTAATCAAATATTGAAACCACTCTAATCAACATTGTGTTGTCACCTTCGACGAGGGTGACGACCCGTTCGCTACTCGGCAGCTCTGGCAATACGCTAAATAACACCTCAGCTTTTAATATCTCTAACTCTTCTTTGGGAGTATTGATGGGAGCACTGATTTGCGTTAGACATTGGTTTATATCACAGGCATAAAAGTCGAGTTTTACTTCATAATACTCTGGATGCTGAATAAGCTTTTCAAAACCATCAACAATGCTTTGTTTATGTTTATCACTGAGTGATGTTTTACCCTGGCTAAGCAGTGATTGAGCAATCTGTTGAATATCATCATGATAAATATATTCATCAATAGTGCTTATTTGAACTGAGGAATCGTTTACGCTGTGCTGATAGGTAAACAGTAGTGCCGCAATAACCCCAACGCAGACTAAAAGAGTTGTTATAAATTTCATTTAAACATCCTTATTTACTATGAAATATTCATAACAACTCTAGCAGTTGCATGAAAAACTCGCAATTTAGCTTAATTTAAAGCGTCTCACTTGTTCATCCAGTGAGCGTGCTAACGACAACAGCTCTTCACTGACCTTTTGGTTTTCATGCGCATCAACCAATGAATGCTCGGCATTATCACTGATAGCAATAACGCTTTGGTTAATTTCTTCAGCTGCAAGGTTCTGCTGTTCAGTGGCATCAGCAATTTGCACGTTAAGTTGGTTTATCTCGCTCATTTGTGAAGAAATATCACGTAATGCTTTTGCTACCTGCTTAACTTGAACTGCTCTCTCGTCTGCTTCTTCACAAGAGTTATTCATCGTATTAACGGTTTGCGCAGCTTCACTTTGCAGTTTGTCGATAGTGCGGCGAATTTCATCCGTTGAGTCATGAGTACGAGTTGCAAGAGTGCGCACTTCGTCAGCTACCACAGCAAAGCCACGGCCAGCTTCACCAGCACGAGCCGCCTCAATCGCAGCATTAAGTGCAAGTAAGTTAGTTTGTTCAGCAATGCTACTGATCACCTCAAGTACTTTGCCAACGTCTAGCGTTTGGGTTTGTAGTTGAGTTACTTGATCAGCTGCAGCTCTCACATCAGCCGCAAGTTGATTAATACTTTGCTCTGTATGCTCAGCAACGTGTAAGCTTTGCTGTGCAAGCTGATTACTATGCTCAGACTTCTCAGACGCAAAATGTGTCGTATTTTTAACTTCGCTTGATGAGCTTTCGAGCTCATTAATGGCAGCTGCTACTGAGTCTGTACCTTGCTTTTGCTTTAAAATCGCCTGCTCTGTTGCATCCGCGGAGGCATAAATGCTTTCGGCAGAGTGGATCAACACCTTAGAAGAGTGGGAAACTTGGGCAATATTATCTTTAAATGCACCAATCATGTGATTAAAGCTGGTGGCAAGTGAACTAAGCTCGTCATTATTGTTGTCATCAATTTTTAGGCTTAGATCTTTATTGGTCGTTGCCAAATGCATGGTATGGCTAATGACTTTTAAGCGTTTGATAAATATTTTTCTAAACATCACCGCCAGCAGTGTAAATGCAGTAATGAAAATCGCCGTTAATAGCAGCGTGTTCATTAACGTGTTTTTTGAAACTTCTTGTTCAATATCAGCCAACGAATAACTAATTTTTACTACACCTAATACATCACCTTCCTGTGCTTGGTGACACCCCAAACAGTTAGTACCTTTATAGTCACTTCTGGCAAACATCGGTTTAAGGTAAGTCATCGTGCTTGTATCTTGGTCAATAAAAAGTGCTTCATTGCCTGTTAATGCTTGACGCTCAGCATCATTCACAGCTACTTGGTTTGCATTACCGGGGCCATAAATTTTATTAACGATCGGACTACGTATGATATGGGCATCTTCAATATTAGGGTGGCTTCTTAATTTAGTACTCAGAATTTCGCGGTTAGCCATAGTGCCAGTCAGCATCATGGTGTTAATGGAGTCAAAGTAATTATCGGCAAGCAGCTTTATGTTATTTTCAACAGTATCTTGTGCTAATTCATGTTGTTGCTGGGCGCTACTAAATATACTGGCAAATAAAACCAATAGCCCGGTTACAGCCAGCAAGGCATAAATTTTAAATTGGATAGACTTCATTCAACGACGCTTTTTCTAAATTAAGGAAATTTTATTATCTTTATTTAGAAAAAGCGTACATTGATATAGCGCAAAGCTTAGTTAATTTTGATTAATCATATGGCTGGCGAGTTGCGATAACGATTGTCTTAACCCTTCGCGAAGTAGTGGGTTATCAATTTCGATATCGAGCGTTTTATTCATACAATGCATCCATTGGTCACGTAAGTCTTGATCAATAGGGAAAGGCATGTGACGCTTTCTGAGCATTGGGTGACCATATTTTTCAACGAATAGGTCCGGGCCGCCCAGCCAGCCCGATAAAAACTCAAAGAATACTTGGCGAATTCTATCTAAAGGTTGAGGATGCATATCATATAATGGTTTGGCGTATTCATCTGTGGCCATTATGTCGTAAAATCGGTTTGCAATTGCTCGAGCGCCTGCTTCACCGCCAATAATTTCGTAAGGTGTTTTCTCTGGGGTAGGCGTTTCAGGCGTTGGTTTCGATTTAGAAAAAAGTCGTTTAATCATAATATTAATAAAGCTCAACAGGGCGAAGAGGTTGCTTCACTATGGATAAATACGCGGTTTTTGGAAATCCAATCAAACATTCGAAATCACCCGCAATACACGCACAATTTGCTGCATCATTAAACGAGCAAATACAATACAGCGCCATTTTAGCACCAACAGATGCATTTGAAAAAACTGTCGCTGAGTTTTTCGCTGCCGGTGGTAAAGGGGCCAATGTTACATTGCCATTTAAAGAGCAGGCGTTTGCCATGGTCGATAAACTCACAGAGCAAGCGAAAATTGCTGGAGCAGTTAACACTATTAAACAACTCGAAGATGGTAGCCTACTTGGCGATAACACAGATGGTGTAGGGCTTGTTAAAGACCTTTTAGCCAATAATGTCACCTTAAAAGGTCAGCGAGTACTGCTTATTGGAGCAGGTGGTGCGGCGCGAGGTGTCATTCAGCCATTATTGAATGAGCAAATCGAAAGCTTAACAATAGCAAACCGTACCGCTGAAAAGGCGCAGGCGCTAGCGAGTCATTTTAATGGTGAAATAGATGTGCAGGGCTTTGGTTTAAATGATATCCCAGCAAACAACTATGATGTGGTTATTAATTCTACTTCAAGTAGTGTAACGGGAGACTTGCCAGGTATAGCAGAAGAGTACGTTGCTAAGTGTCAGTGCGCTTACGATATGTTTTATGCCAATGATGATACCGCATTTATTAGTTGGGTTAAGTCTATTAACTCGGCATGTTTAACACTCGATGGTTGTGGCATGCTGGTTGGTCAAGCAGCACAAGCTTATTTTGTATGGCGCAATAAAATGCCAGAAATTATTCCCGTTGTTACCGCGCTTAAAGCAGGAGAAATTGCGTGAATCAAGCTATCCAATTTATAGACAGACTCGAATTGAAGCCTGAAGAAAAGCAGTTGGTATTCTTCGCACAAGTAAGTGGCTTGATGGTGGAGTGTGTCATTGATACCAGCAAGTATGATTTTGCAGATCAGAGCAGTGCGGTTAATTACTTTGAATCTTATCGTTTCGATTACGAAGAGCTCGCCGAGCAACTGATCGAAGATGAGCAGTATAACTCGGCAGGACAAATTGAATTAACCGAAGTGTTTTAGCCCTCAGCTAAGTATTCATCTTTAAGCTGAACATAATTATCAGCAGAGATTTTTAAAAAGGCGCGCTCTTGCTCTGTTAAAGGGCGAGCCTGTTTAACCGGGCTACCTACATAGAGGTAACCTGACTCTAAACGCTTATTAGGTGGTACCAGTGAACCACCACCAATGATCACATCATCTTCAACAACTGCGTTGTCCATTACAATTGCACCCATGCCAACAAGTATACGATTACCAAGTTGGCAGCCGTGTAGCATTACTTTATGACCAACAGTGACATCATCACCAATAATAAGCGGGTAACCATCGGGGTTTGACTTAGAGGCACGAGTTAAATGTAAAACACTGCCGTCTTGAATGTTCGTACGTTCACCGATACGTATATAGTTAACATCACCACGGGCAGCAACGAGAGGCCAAACACTTGAATCCTTGCCAAGCGAAATATCACCCACTAAAACTGATGACTCATCAATATAAACACTATTATCGTATGTCGGAGTGATCCCTTTATAAGAACGGATAGTCATAAATTCACCTTTAATTTTTAAAATGCGCTCAGTCTAGTGTAACAGCGGCGCAAATAAATACACCAAAACAGACCTAAATTGACTGTAAAACACTCAGTTTTAGGGTGTTTAGTTCAAAAGCTGAGCGAACAGTGCATTTTTTTAAATTTTATTGAAAAAAGTGCTTGCGTAAAAAATCCATCTCCCTATAATGCGACCCCACTGACACGGCGGGCAGCAACGAAAGACGCTGAACAACGTGGCAGAGAGTTAAGTGAAACTTCGGTTTCAAATTATCGAAAGAAAGTTTGAAATTAAGTGTTGACTCGAAAAATTAAGGATGTATTATACGCATCCCTAGCGACAACGTCGCAACGTTCTTTAACAATATAAAGCAATCATCTGTGTGGGCACTCGTACAGGTTGAGTTCTAACAGTAGATTCTAGTTCGCTAGATGACGCAAAAAAATTTAGAGTCTCAATTTCTTATGAGTGACTATATAGTCAATTTATACAGAATTCATTGAGCACGAAACTTCGGTTTCAAAAAACTTTTAATTGAAGAGTTTGATCATGGCTCAGATTGAACGCTGGCGGCAGGCCTAACACATGCAAGTCGAGCGGTAACAGAGAGTAGCTTGCTACTTTGCTGACGAGCGGCGGACGGG